>CAYFTQ010000101.1:0-8477 GCA_964346035.1 uncultured Roseospira sp.
AGGCATGGGCCGGCTCCAGATCCAGAAGGGCGCGCTGCCGCCGTCGCCCAGAGGAAGGGAGCGCCAGCCGCTGCCGCTGTCCACCGCCGGGCGGGGCAGACAGGCGGGCCAGTTGCCGACCGCGCTGGCATCGGCCAGGGCCAGCAGCGCGCGGGCGCGCTGGTTCATGTGCGTGGCGCGGCCATCGGCGGTGGCGATAACCAGCGCCTGAGGCGCCATCTCCATGGCCATGGCCATGGCGCTGGCCGCGTCGCTCGACATCGCCGGGGCACGGCCGCTTTCGCCGGCCCGGGTGCCGGGCCGGATGTCGTCATTCCTGGAGGAACGGCCACGCTTTGTCACAATCCCATCCTTGCTTTCAGCACCGCAACGCGCCTGCTTTCCGGATCAGGATCGTCGGGGCGCGAACCGGCCGCCCGGGCAGGGAACCATGCCGCGAAGCGCGCCTGCCGTCCAGGCCCACTCTGCCAGCCCGGGCGCGGGCGTTGGCGCCGGGTTGGGCACACCGTTGACGGCACCGGCCGGGATGGGCAGAGTGCGGCCATGACACGGGATCCCTCCGGCTCGCCCGGCTCGCCCACACACCAGCCCGCCGCGCAAAGGCAGGCGCGCAGTGCCGCCGCGTTGCGCGCCAACCTGGCGCGCCGCAAGCAGCAGGCGCGCGCCCGCGACGGTGCCGGTGACACGGCCCCCGACGCCACCCGGGAAACGGGCGCTGGCGGCGACGGCTCGGCAGCACCGGGCGACGGCAGGGGGGGCGCGCGACCATGGGCGTGATGCCGGATACCTGGATTCGGGAGCGGGCCGTCGGCGACGGCATGATCGAACCCTTCGTGGACCGCCTGGAGCGCGCCAACGTGATCTCCTACGGGCTGTCGTCATACGGCTATGATGCGCGCGTTTCGGGTGAGTTCAAGGTCTTCACCAACGTCGATTCCGCCGTCGTCGATCCCAAGGATTTCTCGTGTCAGAGCTTTGTCGATCGCACTGTCGACGATTATGTCATCATTCCTCCCAACAGTTTCGCCCTGGCCCGCACGGTGGAGTATTTCCGTGTGCCGCGGGATGTTCTGGTCATCTGCCTGGGCAAGAGCACCTATGCCCGCTGCGGCATCATCGTCAACGTCACGCCCCTGGAACCGGAATGGGAGGGGCATGTGACGCTGGAGTTCTCCAACACCACCCCGCTGCCGGCGCGCGTGTATGCCAACGAGGGCGCCTGCCAGTTCATCTTTCTGCGCGGAGAAGCCCCCTGCGCGGTGTCGTATCGCGATCGCAAGGGCAAGTACCAAGGACAACAAGGTGTCACACTTCCTCGCCTTTGATGCCCCGACGCCGGAGCCGGCTGACGAACCGACCGCGCCCCGGGGGGCTTCCGTCTTGGAGGGCAAGTCCGCCGCCATGGACCGTATCCGCATCGTGGGAGGGCGCCCGCTGGAAGGCACGGTCACCATCAGCGGCGCCAAGAACGCCGCGCTGGCGGTGATGCCGGCGTGCCTGCTGACGGACGCGCCGCTGCGGCTGACCAACGTGCCGCGCCTTAAGGATATCGAGTCCATGATCGCGCTGTTGGCGCAGCACGGCACCGACATCCAGGCCGAGGCCGACGGGGTGTCGTCGGGTGGCGCCGGGCGCACCCTGACCCTGAAGACCCGCGCCATCGAGAGCGCCACCGCGCCCTATGACATCGTGCGCAAGATGCGCGCCTCTGTCCTGGTGCTGGGGCCGCTGCTGGCTCGCCATGGTCACGCCCGCGTCTCGTTGCCGGGCGGCTGCGCCATCGGCACCCGGCCGGTCGATCTGCACCTGAAGGCGCTGGAGGCCCTGGGCGCCACCATCCGCCTGGACGGCGGCTACATCGAAGCGCGCGCACCGGCCGGCGGTCTGACCGGTGGCGCCATCGTGTTTCCATCGGTGACCGTGGGCGGCACCGAGAACGCCCTCATGGCCGCCACCCTGGCGCGTGGCGAGACCGTCATAGAAAACGCAGCCCGCGAGCCCGAGATCGGCGACCTGGCCACCTGCCTTAATGCCATGGGCGCCCGCATCGAGGGCATCGGCACCAATACCCTGCGGGTGCGTGGCGTGGCCGCGCTGGGGCCGGCGACCCATGCCATCCTGCCCGACCGGATCGAGACCGGCACCTATGCCCTGGCGGCGGCCATCACACGCGGGCGGCTGGCGCTGCGGGCCACCGACGCCGCCCTGCTGCGGGCCGTGCTTGAGCCGCTGGCCGAGGCCGGGGTCGGCATCGCACCGACGGCGGACGGCTTCGTGGTGGACGCGCGCGATCGCCGTGTCCGGGGCGTGGATGTGGAAACCAAGCCGTTCCCGGGCTTCCCCACCGACATGCAGGCGCAATGGATGGCGCTGATGGCGACCGCCGAGGGCGCCGCCATGATCACCGAAAGCATCTTCGAGAACCGCTTCATGCATGTTCCCGAATTGGCGCGCATGGGCGCGGATATCAATATCCATGGCGGCTCGGCCATCGTGCGCGGGCGCGCCCGCCTGTCCGGCGCCCAGGTCATGGCGACCGATCTGCGGGCCTCTGTCTGTCTGGTGCTGGCCGGGCTGGCGGCCGAGGGCGAAACGGTCATCAACCGCGTCTATCACCTGGACCGGGGCTACGAGACCGTGGAAGCCAAGCTGGCCGCCTGTGGCGCGGCGGTCCGGCGCCTGCCGGATTGACGTCACCGGCGCCCACAAATCCCAAGTCGCCCGCCCGGATACTCCGCGTTACGGGAAACCGGCTTATTCCACTGCGTCCGATTAACGCCGGCGGTGGGGCGGCAAGGGTCTCTGCGCCCGCCACATCATGGGGTCTCTGGACGCAGGGGGATAAGCCCTACGAGAAGTATGACGCGTCGAGTTCGTCTTCCTCTCCCCAGTCAAAACCGGAAAACTCGCCGGCCGCTATGCGCTCTTTTTTTGACATGCCACAGGCTTTCAAAAGGCTGTTGACCCAGCAAGCGCAGTTTTCGTCGACTAGGGAGTAGTCAACTTTCTTGTTGGCTTCGTTTGCCTTGTATTTCTCCGCCCGCGTGATGAGTTCCTTCAGGAAGGCATCCTCGGTTTTGCCGCCGGGCGGTTTCAGCTTGTGCCGCTCCAGATCATAGTCCCAGACATAGCCGACTTTTGATGTATCGAAGACCTCCTCGACAGAGGCCACGTCACCGCTGTTGTTGTACTCCAGAAGAAGGCGCGCCGATCCGTTCTTTTTTGCCCGGAAGGCTCCAATTGTCAGGAAGTCCTTTTCTTTGCAGGTCTTCCATTTGACGTGCATCGTGGAGGTGATTTTCGGCTGTCCCTGTACAACCAGAATGAAATGGTGGTTGCCGATCGGGGCCAGATACGACCCGAGGTCGCGCGCGCACCAATAAATAGCTGGCTTCGAATCACTCGGCATGAAAAGTCCCCCTTTCTTTTCCCTATCGGCCGGACGCCGAGATTAGCGCTTTGACGAAAAGCCGACTCCTTCTGTATGCTACCGTAACGACGCGACGGAGGGTATCCCGAAATCGTCCCGACCTCGCCGGCCCACCCCGGTGCATTGCCCTGGCCGCTTCGTTTGTGGGGGCGGCCTGCCTGCGGGGGCTTGCGGGCCGTGGTGTCCGGAGGCAAGGTTGTCTGTCGGCGGGGCGCTTTGGGGGTGACGGTTCGGTCGGGGGCGAACGGGCTGCGTCGTGGTGGACGCCGTCGCGCCGGGCCGTCGTTTGGGGCGGTCCGGTCCACGTATCTTGGGGGGCGCTGGCATGGCGGGCGAGGAAATTGGATCGCTTCTGGCGCGTCTGTCGCCATTGACGCGCAAGGCGCTTGAGTCCGGCGTCGCCATGGCCGTTTCGCGCTCGCATTTCAATGTCGAGCTGGAACACTGGCTGTTGCATCTGGTGGAGGCGCCGGACGGCGACGTGGCCGCCATCCTGCGCGCCAACGAGATCGACGCCGGCGACATGGCGGCCCGCCTGACGCGGGCGCTCGATTCCTTCAAGACCGGTAACGCCCGCACGCCCGGCCTGGCCCCGCAAATCCTGGACGCCGCGCGCGAGGCGTGGTCGCTGGCCTCGCTGCGCTATGGCGCCGACCGCATCCGGGGCGGCCATGTCCTGCTGGCGTGCCTGGACCGCGATACCCTGGCGGGCGCGCTGCTGCAATCGGCGCCGCCGCTGGCCCGCATCAACACGGAGGCGCTGGCCAACACCCTGACCGAGGTGACCACCGGCACCCGGGAGGATGAGAGCGCCGGCGCGACCGGCGGGGGCGGCGCGGGCTCGGGCGCGCCCCAGGCCGGCGGCGCGCTGGACCAGTTCACCATCGACCTGACCCAGCGCGCGCGCGACGGCGCCGTCGACCCTGTGCTCGGGCGCGACCAGGAAATCCGCCAGATCGTGGACATCCTGACGCGGCGGCGCCAGAACAACCCCATCCTCACGGGCGAAGCCGGCGTCGGCAAGACGGCGGTGGTGGAGGGCTTCGCGCTGCGCGTCGCCGCCGGCGACGTGCCGCCGTCGATCCAGCCGGTATCCGTGCGCACGCTGGATTTGGGCCTGTTGCAGGCCGGCGCCGGCATGCGCGGCGAGTTCGAAAACCGTCTCAAGGGCGTGATCGAGGAGGTCAGGGCCTCGCCGCAGCCGATCATTCTGTTCATCGACGAAGCCCATACCCTGATCGGCGCCGGCGGCCAGGCCGGCCAGGGCGACGCCGCCAACCTGCTGAAGCCGGCGTTGGCGCGGGGTGAACTGCGCACCATCGCTGCCACCACCTGGGCCGAATACAAGAAGTACTTCGAGCGTGACGCCGCGCTGGCGCGGCGCTTTCAGGTGGTCAAGGTGGACGAGCCGAGCGAGGATGTCGCCGTGCTCATGATGCGCGGCCTGGTGGCCACGCTGGAACAGCACCATGGCGTGCGCGTGCTGGACGAGGCGGTGATTGAATCCGTGCGCCTGTCGCACCGCTACATCACCGCGCGCCAGCTTCCGGACAAATCCGTCAGCCTGCTGGATACCGCGTGCGCGCGGGTTTCGCTCAGTCAGCATGCCACGCCGCCTCAGGTGGAGGACCTGCGCCGCCACATCGAACACCTGGACACCGCCATCGGGATCGCCGATCGCGAGGCCCAGGTCGATGCCGCGCGCCAGGCCGACGTGACCGCCATGCGCGCCGAGCGCGAGCAGGGCAGCCGGACCCTGGAGTCGCTGGAGACCCGGTGGGGCGAGGAACTGACGCTGGTTCAGGAGATACGCGACCTGCGTGGCCGCCTGGAAGGGGCCTTCGCCACCGACCGCGCCACCGCCGGGGTCGGCGCCGCGCCGGACAGCGAGGCCGGGCCGCTCGACGGGGTGGCGGCCGACGCTGCGGCCGCACACCCGGCGATGTCGGATGCCGAGGTTACGGAACTGCGTGGCGCGCTGGACGAGAAGAGCGCCCGGCTCAAGGCTTTGCAGGGCGAGGATCCCTTGCTTCAGGCGGTGGTCGATGGCCAGGCCGTGGCCGCCGTGGTCGGCAACTGGACCGGGATTCCGGTCGGCCGCATGGTCTCAAACGAGATCAACACCATCCTTTCGCTGAAGCAGCAGATGGGCCGGCGCATCCTGGGGCAGGATCACGCCCTTCAGTCGGTTTCCGAAGCGGTCATGAGCGGCCGCGCCCGGCTGTCCGACCCGCGCAAGCCGCTGGCGGTGTTCCTGTTGGTCGGCACCAGCGGCGTCGGCAAGACCGAAACCGCGCTGACCCTGGCGGAACTGCTGTACGGCGGCGAGCAGAACCTGACCGTCATCAATATGTCGGAGTTCAAGGAGGAGCATAAGGTGTCCCTCCTGATGGGATCGCCGCCCGGATACGTGGGCTACGGCGAGGGCGGCGTCCTGACCGAGGCGGTGCGGCGCAAACCCTATTCCGTGGTGCTGCTGGACGAGATGGAAAAGGCGCACCCGGGCGTTCAGGACATCTTCTATCAGGTGTTCGACAAGGGTATCCTGCGCGACGGCGAGGGCCGCGACATCGATTTCAAGAACACCGTCATCATCATGACATCAAACGCGGGGACAGACACCATCCACGCCCTGTGCGCGGATCCGGAGACCATGCCCGACGCCGACGGTCTTTATGACGCCTTGCGGCCCGAACTTCTAAAGGTCTTCAAACCCGCGTTCCTGGGCCGCACCACCATTGTCCCGTACTTCCCCTTGCCGACAGATATCATCAAGGGGATCGTTCGGCTGCAACTGGATCGCGTCCGTGCCCGCCTGGCCGAGGCCTATTCGGCGGATCTGGACATCGACGAGGCGGTCGTGGAGTTGATCGCGGCACGCGCCACCGAGGTGGAATCCGGTGCCCGGGTCATCGACCGTATCCTGACACGCACCATCCTGCCCGATCTGTCCCAGCGCATCCTGTCGTGCATGGCGGCCGGGCAGACGGTGCGCCGCGCCCGGCTGTCGGTCGGGGAGCGGGAGGCCATCGACTGCGCGGTCGAGGCGGACTCGTCAGCCTGAGGCAGCGCGCACTGCCTCGCGTTCCAAGGGCATCGGCCGGAGTCCGGTGGGTCGGGTCCGGTTTTTTGTATCAGCAGGCAAAGTAACCGCAGACAAGGAGCTGGGTCATGGCGATTTACGTGAAATACGGTGACATCAAGGGCAATGCCACCCATGAGGAACACAAGGATTGGCTGGATATCACGTCGATGCAATGGGGCGCCGGTCGCGCCATCAGCACCCCGGTCGGCTCGGCCTTCAACCGCGAGGCGTCCGAGCCTTCGATCTCGGAAATCACGCTGACCAAGCTGATGGACGTGTCCTCGGTCAGCCTGTTCCAGGAAGCGTGTACCGGCCACGATGGCAAGGACTGCACCATCCATCTGGTGTCCACCGGCAAGCCGGGGCGCACCTATGCGGAATACAAGCTGACCAATACCCTGGTCAGCGGCTACAGTTGCAGCACCGGCGGCGATCGCCCGACCGAGTCGATCTCGCTGAACTTCACCAAGATCGAGTTCAAGCACACCGCGTATGACGAAAAGGGCAAGGGCACGCCGGCGAGCGCCCACTATGACCTCGCGACCACCAAGGGCGGCTGAGTCTGACGGTCGCGATCCGGCTGCGCTCCCGCCCGGGGCGTGGCTGGATCGCGGCCCCGGGCCGCCTTGGCGGTTCTCCGTCTCATGGTGGGGACAGGCATGAGCGATCTCCTGCACATCGAGGAAGAGGGCCGGTATCTCCGCCTCAGGTCGGTGCTCGGCAAGGACGACCTCATCCTGACCCGGCTGGAGGGGGACGAGCAGGTCTCCGGTCTGTTCCGGTTCTCGTTCGAAATGATCTCGCCCGAACTGGACCTGCGCGCCGACCGTTTGCTGGGCAAGCCCATCACCGGGATCGTCAAGCGGCCCTCGTCCGAACAGCCGCGCTACGTCTCCGGCCTGATGACCCGGTTCGGCGCCGGGCCGATGTTCAGCCGCAACTATAGGTTCTATTCGTGCGAGATCCGGCCCTGGCTGTGGTTTCTGACGCGGACAGCGGACTGCCGCATCTTTCAGGACCGCGACGTCATAGAAATCGCCGAGGAAATCTTCGGCGAACACGGCTTTACCGACTATGATTTCGGCCATGTGAAAACGAAACCGCCGAAGCGAACCTATTGTGTCCAGTACCGCGAGACCGACCATGATTTCCTGGCCCGCCTGTTCGCGGAAGAGGGCTTTTTTTTCTATTTCATCCACGAGGATCAGCGCCACACCCTAACCGTCGCGGACACCCCCGGCGGCTATGGCGATACCTTCGACGACAAGATTCCCTTCCGGGCCCAGACCACGCTCACCGATGTCATCAGCGCCTGGTCCCCGGAAACGCGGATCGTCACCGGCCGCTGGACGCAACGCGACTTTGATTTCGAGAAGCCCTCGGCCGACCTGACGGCGACCACTCAGACCATCAAGAAGGCCGGCAACCTGGAAAAGTGGGAGGTCTACGACTATCCCGGCCGCTACCTGGACAAGGGCCGCGGCGACCACCTGACCCGGCGCCGCATGGAAATGGCGGAAGCCCCGTTCGAGCGGGTTCACGGCGCCAGCGACTGCCCGGGCTTCTATGCCGGCGCGCGCTTCACCCTGACCACGCACGAGATCGAGGGCGAGCAGAACACCGAACACGCCCTGGTCCGGCTGTCGCATGTGGCGCACGACTATACGCAGATCTCCGGCCAGGCCGATCCGCCCGACTACCAGAACACCTTCGAATGCATGCCGGCCGACGTCGTCTATCGGCCCGAACGGCCGCATCACAAGCCGGCCATCGCGGGGCCGCAGACCGCCACCGTGGTCGGGCCGTCGGGCGAGGAGATCTATACGGACAAGTACGGCCGCGTGAAGGTCCAGTTCCACTGGGACCGCGAGGGCGGGCGCGACGAGAAAAGCTCGTGCTGGATCCGGGTCTCGCAGCCGTGGGCCGGGCGCAAGTGGGGCGGCATTTTTATTCCGCGCATCG
>CAYFTQ010000102.1:0-8378 GCA_964346035.1 uncultured Roseospira sp.
CTCTCCCGCCGCGGATGCCCGCGCCGATGCACCCGGGGGGCCCGGTCATGGCAAAACCCCCCCCGATTCCCGGCCCCGCCCCCTCATCGCCCCCCGCCAGGGTGCTCACCATCAGGCCCGCCAGTGACAGCGCCCGCAGACGACCCCGCAGACGGGTTGCTGGTGACATGTTGCTTGCCTCCGACAGGTCCAGCCGAGCGGGGTGGACGTGAAACACCGGTTCAATGTCAGACCCCCATCAGGTGGATCGGCACCGTCTCCCGCCCCCGGCACCCCCCCCGGCGGGCGGGCGCGGGGCGCCTTCGCCTTCGTGCCGACGCCCTGGCGCGCGCTCACCCTCGCACACCGGAACGGGACCGGATCAGCTAGAGGGCTGCTCGGCCGGCACCAGGTTGGGCTCATCCTCGGAGGGCGCATCCTCGGACGCCCCGGGTGCGGGCGTGGTCAGCACCCGTTCGCGAGGGAACCGCACCACGACCGTCGTGCCCTCGCCTTCCTTGCTGGACAGGCTTATGTCGCCGCCATGCAAGCGCATCAGGGACCGGGTTATCGGCAGGCCCAGCCCCACGCCGTCGGAGCGCCGGGCCAGGGAGCCATCAACCTGTTCAAACGGCGCGAAGACACGCTGGATGTCGGCCTGGGAAATACCCACCCCGGTATCCGAGACCGACAGTGTCAGCCAGCGCCGCGTCAGGGAGGCGGTGATGGAGACCGTCCCGCCCGGGTCCGTGAACTTGATCGCGTTGGTCAGCAGATTGATGACAACCCGTTTTACGCCGGTCGCGTCCGCCATCAGCAGCGGCAGGTCAGGAGGCAGATCGACGATGAGATCGACCTTGGCATTCTGGGCGCGTTCGCCCACCAGCCTGGTCACCGTTGCCATGGCGTCATACAGATTGACGGGCTCTTCCTGAAGTTCGATGCGCCCCGATTCTATCTTGGAGAGGTCCAGGATATCGTTGATCAGATTGAGCAGGTGCTGACCGCTATCGTGAATGATGCGGCTGTATTCCTTGTATTCGGCGTTCAGGATCTCACCGAACAACTCATGCGACAGGATTTCCGAAAACCCGAGGATGGCATTCAGCGGCGTGCGCAGTTCGTGGCTCATGTTGGCCAGAAAGTCGGACTTGGCCCGGTTAGCCTCTTCCGCCAAATCCTTGGCGTTGCGCAGGGAACTTTCGGCCCGCTTGATCTCGTCGATATCGCTCAACAGCATGAAGGCGCCCAGCACCCGGCCCATGTCGTCGCAGTGCGGAACCAGATGATACGACATGAAACGATGCTCGCCCCGGGCCAGATGAAGCTGAGCCTCGCCGGACTGGACGCGATTCTCCAGCGCCAGGCGCAGGGCGTCGCGCAGGCGGCGATGGTTGGGCCGTCCCAGCAGTGTTTCCACCTGCGCCCCGATGGACTTTTCCTGGTTCAGCCCGAAGGTCTCGGTGAAATACCGGTTGCAGAACGTGACTTTCTGGTCCTCGTTGACGAACGAGATCGAGACCGGCACCGAATCCGTGATAAGCCGCAGCCACTGTTCGTTCTGGACAATGCGGAACTGCTGCTCGCGGCTTTCGGTCTCGTCAATGAAGGCCAGGATAGCCCCGTCCGTTTCTCCCTGCCCGTTGCGGTGCGGCATGATGCGCATGCGATAGACACGGTCGTCGGTCTCGATGACCTCCTCGACGCCATGATGATCGCGCATCACGCTTCCAAGCTGTTCTCGAAGGTTCTTCAGCCCCAGATGGGTTGGAATCGTGGTGATGACCTGGCCGACGTCCGACGGCAGCAGGCCGAACAGGCGCACAGCGGGCGGCGTGAAGCGGGTGATGCGGTAGTAACTGTCAACAACAACCATGGCGAAGCCGATGTTGTCCTGAATGTTGATCAGGTCGGAGTTGGCATCGGCAAGTTCCGTGGTGCGGATTTGCAGCTCTTCATTGACAGTTGTCAGTTCCTCATTGGTGGACTGCAATTCCTCGTTCGACGTTTCCAGTTCCTCGTTGGAAGACTGCAACTCCTCGTTGGCGGCCTGTAGCTCCTCGTTCAGAGCCTGAAGTTCTTCGTTGGAGGTCTCCAATTCCTCCACAACCGTTTGCAGGTGCTCGCGCGTCGCGATCAGTTCCTGTTCCAGTTCGATGGCCCGCATGTCGGCCTCGCGGCTGGCCGCCACGCCGGCCGCCTCGCTGCCGTCCTCACCGGAGGAACCCGCAGTCTCGATGACACTGTCGGTGGTCTCGAACGACACCAGAAACAGCGTGTCATGGTCGATGGAAGCCCCCATCGGCCGCACCACAAGTCGCGCGGCAAACGGCAAGCGCCCGTCCGGGTGCAGGGTCCGACGCGTCCCCTGCACGGGACCGCCCTCGTTGCGGCACTTGTGAACCAGGGCCCGGCTTTCCGTGCGCAGGTCGTCGACGACCATGCGCGCGAGGTTCATGTCCGGCTTGCCCTGAGGCATGTGAATGAAGGGCGACAGGTCGCCGTGCAGGAACAGAATGTCCAGGTTCTCGTCCACCACCACGCTGGGCGGCATGGCGCTGTTGACATAGGCCCGAACGGCCAGGGACTCGACCGTCTCCTGGCTGCGCTGGGGAGCCGGGCGGCCGCTGCTTTCGGGCAACCGGGCGCGCAGAGACCCGAAGGCTGGCAGCGCCGGCCCCACGCCCTGGGATACCCGCTTCTTGAAGACCTTGGACGACGGCGCCCTGACCGGACGGAACAGTTCCGCGTTGTGGCCCAAGGATTCCGACTTGCCCAGGAACAGATAGGCACCAGGGTTGAGGGCATAATGAAAGGTGCGCAGGACCTGATCCTGCAAGGTGGCGTCGAAGTAGATCAGCAGATTGCGGCAACTGATCAGATCGACGCGCACAAAGGGCGGGTCCTTGGCCAGGTCCTGGCGCGCGAACACAACCATGTCGCGCACTACCTTGCGCACCTGGAAGGCCTGCCCGATGGGCTCGAAGTGGCGCTTCACGAAGCGGGCATCCAGGTTCTCGACCGTCGTTTCCGAGTAGATGCCGCGCCGGGCGTGCGCCATGGCTTCCAGATCGACGTCGGTGGCAAAGATCTGGACCTTGATCCCGCGCGGATTGCCGGACAGGCGGTCCGCCAGCAACATGGCAAAGGAATAGGCTTCCTCGCCCGTCGCACACCCCGGAATCCACAAACGCAGGCTGTCGCCGGCCTGCTTGGCGGCGATGACCTCGCCCAGGACTTCGTCGAGATCAATGAACGCCTTTTCATCGCGAAAAAAAGACGTGACCGAAATCAGGATGTCCTTGGTCAAAAGATTTGGTTCATCACGGTTCGACTTGATGAAGTCAAGATAGGCATCAAGACTATCAATCCGGTTTGCCGTCAGGCGCCGTTCCAATCGGCGCCGGATGGTACTGGGCTTGTACTTTGAAAAATCGATATCCGTGCGTTCTCGCACCACCTGGAAAATGGCCCCCATGGTGTCTTCGCTGCGGTCGGAATTTTCCTCCATCAGACTGACGGCACGCGGGAACCGCACGATGGAGGCCAGTTCGGGTCCGATCTCGTGCGGGGCCAGGCGCAGGTCGACGCAGCCCGTCTCGATCGCCGCCGAGGGCATGCCGTCGTACTTGGCGGTCGAGGGAAGCTGCGCCACCGTCAGGCCGCCGTGGGCCTTGATGGCGCGAACCCCCTGAGACCCGTCGCTGCCCGTCCCGGACAGAACAACGCCAATGGCATGCGGTCCCTTGACGCTGGCCAGGGTCGCGAACAATACGTCCACCGAGGGCTTGGGCCCATGCGGCGCGGAAGGCTCTTTCAGCATCAGCCGATCGCCGTTCAGGCGCACGTCCTTGTTGGGCGGGCAGATGTGGATGGTGTCGGGCTCCAGAACGGAGCCGTGCTCGATCTCCCGGATCGGCAGGTTGGTTTCGCGCCTGAGCAGTTGCACCAGCATGGAACGGTACTGCGGCGCCATGTGCTGCGCGATGACATAGGCCATGTCGGACTGCGCCGGCAGGTTGGCGACGAAGGGACGCAGGGCCTCCAGCCCTCCGGCCGAGGATCCCACGCCCACCACCGTCAGCACACCCTCGCCCGGCAGGTCCGCGCCGGGAACATCGTCATCCGGGCCGGGGTCCTCGGCCTCCACCACCGCATCGGCGCGGGAAACCTCGCTCGCGCCCTCCCCGGCCGCATCCTCTTTAGGGGTCCCGGCCGGTCCGTCGTCGTCCCGGCCCGGTGGCGCCCCTTCTGACTGCGAACCCTCGCTGGCCCGAACGGCCCACGGCGTCCGCTCGCTGGCCGGGGAAATGCGTATCATCGTGGTTCCGCCCATGCTCACTTCGGGGACCTGTCAAGCGCCAACCCGACGCGCCCCCGTCAACCATTATCCAAGAGGGCCCGCGATCACCCGGCCGCCACGGCACCCCGACGCCACACCCTCCCGCCAATGTGTGCCGTTGCAGCGCCGGCGTCCAGAACAACCGGCGGAAAAAGGACCCTGCCCCGGCGCGCCTGCGGACATCACCCCCCCTGCCATGCCATGGTACCACTTTCGCAGCGGCGGCACCCGGAGTACAGTGGAGGTCGCGCGGGGGATGGTCGCGCCGGCTCAAGGCCAGGGTATGGAATCGCTCGAACGTACGGAACGTATAAGGGATGCGCGCCGCAATCGCGATGTCGCGACCCGGACAGCACGGAACCGTGAAGCGACGGAACGACAGGTCCGGGAACTCAACGATTTTCTGGAGTCGCTGGGCCGCCGCATCGAAAGACTTCGCGAATCCGGTCAAGTGCTCGAAGGCGACGACGATTTGCCGCCGCGATTCATAGACTACTCACGCACAAGAAATATTACCAGCGAATGCATGGCCTTCATGCTGGTCATCGACCGCCGCATCGAGGCCCTGCCCGAAGCCCTGCGCCGGGTGCCGCGATCCATATTCCGCGCCCAAACGGTAACGCTGTGGAGCACATTGCTTGAATGCTCGCTGACCTTCCTGCGAGCCATCGCCGCCGAGGAGAACCTTCCTCTCGGCTCGCGCGAGGTATTCGTAAGGGAGGTCAAGACCCTTCATGACGCCCACAAGAGCCTGTGCGAGCCGGATGTGGAAGGCATGGTTTCAGAGCCCATCCTCGCCAAGCACCGCCAGGCTGAGAAGATCCTGACGGAAATCATTGACCGGGCGCCCCGGTTGCTTGATCTGGGGTCCTGACGGTCGCACACTGGCGCCGTCCCGACAGGCCGAATCATTCGTCAAGGGGGCACACGGGCTGATGAGGCGTACAGGACCAGGGTCGTCCTGGCAGGCATCCGCGCCGCCCCGCGCGCCGGCCGACCAGGGCGCGTCCGCTCGGGATCGGCGCGTCAGTCCGGAACTGCGCCCGGCCGTGCAGGCCGGGTACGTCAGACTCCTGGCCATTCTGCGCAAGGCCGACCGGCGCGAGTTCCTGGAGCCCATCAACGGGCTGGAGCGGGTGGACGACGTTCTGCGCGCCAGCCCGGCCGCGGTGCCGCGCCTGCTGGACCTGGCCTGGGAATTGCGTGCGACGCCGGATTTCCGCCCCCTGTTTCAGGCCGTCGGGAAGAACGAGCCGGTCGCCCGCCGCGACCAGGCGATCGCGCCGTGCAACCTGACCTATGACCAGATCATGCGCGCCCACCTGCACGGCTCCGCCCGGCTGATGTTCGAACACCGCGAGCGACGTTGGGCCGAGCGCCGTGCCCGCAAGGAACGGGCCCGCCGCCGCGAACGCCGGGCCGAGGAGGCAAACAGGAAGGGCCTCCACGGGCGGCTGGTCGGCTCCGTTCGCACCATTCTGGACGGTGCCGAGGGTGAGCCTCTTGATCCCGAGGCTTTCCGCGCCAGCTACCCCGGCCATGGCTTGTATGCGGTTCTCAAACCGCTGCTGCGCGAATCCTGGCAGTACGGTTTCCTTGATCTGTATGCGCGCCTGGGAACGGCACAGGCGCGCGCACTCGGCCACTTGATCGGCCGGGTCCAGTCGCGACACCGCATCGAGGCCTTCATCGACCTCAGCCTTGATGACATCGGGCTGCTGCGCACGGTCTGCCGCACCTTCGGCGAGACGCGGCTGGGGCTTCATCTCGAACAAGGCCCGCGCTGGCAGATGTCCGCGCAGGCCGTCGAGGCCCAGGCCGAGGCGGAAACACAGCTCGCCACGGTCGAGAGCATCGTCTTCGACAGCCTGCTGATCGATCACATGGCCGCCGTCGATGCCATCCGCGAGCTTCAGGATCAGGCTCCGCGCGTGGTGCGACGACTGACGCCCGTGTTCGGCGACGACCTGTGGTCGGTCATGGACGAGCCCGACGCGCTGGAGAACGCGCGCCGCGTTCCCGCCCACCTGCTGCCGGTTCTGGGGCCGCTCAGCCGCCATTGCCCGCCGGACATCTCGACCATCCTGGGCCAGATCCGCGACCGCGCCCTGGCCCGCGACCTGATGGAGATCGCGCGCGAGGCACTGCCCGAAAAAGAACTGGTGCGGTATCTGGCCGACCCGGCCCGAAAGCCGATCTGGAACACCATTCCCGCCAAGTTCAACAATGCCTTCCCCTATCAGCGCGACGCCATGCGCGGCGGCACCTTGCACAACGTCGACAGCCTGCGCACGGTCACGACCGCGATTCTTCATTCCCTGAGACTGGGTCACCTGGAGACCTTCTGACCATGGCGGCCCCAAAGCGTGGGCGGAACAGGGCCGGAGCAGGCCGGGAGCGCGCCCAAACGTCGCGGCAATCGCGCCGGCGCGGCCGTCTTCGCCGGGTCGCCCCGGCCCTGGTGGCGCTGCTGCTCGCCGGCCCGGTGCTGGGGCTGCTGGCGTTCCGCTGGCTGCCGGTGCCGATCACACCGCTGATGGTGGTCCGGGTCGTCCAGGGAGAGAGCCTGACACGCGCCTGGGTGCCGCTGGAGGACATCTCGCCCTGGCTGGTGCGTGCCGTGGTGGCCAGCGAGGATGCCCGATTCTGCGCCCATGCGGGATTCGACTGGCGGGAAATCCGCAACGCCTGGAGGGAGTGGCGGGCCGGCAAGCGCCTGCGCGGGGCCAGCACCCTCAGCATGCAGACGGCGCGCTCCGTGTTTCTATGGCCGGGGCGCGATCCGGTGCGCAAGGGACTTGAGGTGCTGTTGACCCCACCCCTGGAAGTGCTCTGGCCCTAGCGGCGCATTCTCGCCGTCTATCTGAATGTCGTGGAATGGGGGCCGGGCATCTATGGCGCCGAGGCCGCCGCGCGTCACCACTTTGGTGTCCCGGCTTCCGACCTGAGCCCGGCCCGGGCGGCCCACCTGGCCGCCATCCTGCCGGCGCCGCGACGCTGGTCGGCGGCACGGCCCTCCGGGACCGTGGCCGGCCGCGCCGGCACGATCCAGGCACGCGCGCGGGCCGTGCCATTGGGCGATGGGAATGACCCCTGCCCGGCGATCGACGAGCCCTGAGGTCTCCCCCCGGCCCCCGCCCAACCGCAGGGGTGGACCCGCCCCCATCGACTCATTATATTAGCTCATTCGAATATACGGGCCGGGGCGCAACCCCGTTTCCCAACCCCTTTCACGCGAGCACGGAGACCGACCCATGTACAAGGACTGGCCCCAGTACGCCAAGGACCTGTCGGGTGCCATGCAGGGGTGCCGTGACGGCATCCCCGAGACCTGGGGCGCGTTCGGCCAGTTGGCCGCCGCCGCCACAAAGGACGGCGCCATCGACCCCAAGACCAAGGAACTGATTGCCATCGGCATCGGCATTGCCATGCGATGCGACGGCTGCATCGCCTTCCATGTCCGCACCGCCGTGCGCCACGGCGCCACTCGCGAAGAGATCCTGGAGACCATCGGCATGGCCGTCTATATGGGCGGCGGGCCGTCCTCGACCTATGGCGCCATGGCGCTGGAGGCGTACGACCAGTTCGCCGAAAAGAAAAAGTAGTGCATCGGCGCGGGCTGGCCTCAGGTACCCGCGGCACCCTCGCCGCGCAACCAGGCCAGCCGCCAGCCGCCCCGGCCGGGCGCCACCTCCAGCGCCTCGACCAGCCAGGGCAGCAGGTCGCCCAGGGTATCGTCCAGGCGCCAGGGCGGATTGACCAGCAACAGACCGCACCCCGCCAGCCCCTGAACGACCGCAAGCGGGCGCACCCAGAGTTCGGCGACCAGCGCGCGCGGCAGGCCCGTGGTCAGCACATGCTGATGGAACGCCTCCACCGCGCCCGGGTCCTTGAGCGGATACCACACCACATAGACCCCGGTGGGAAAACGCCGGTGGGCACGAACCAGCGCGGCGACCATGGCGCCGAACTCGGCCCGATCCTCGAACGGCGGGTCCATCAGCACCAGGCCGCGCCGCTGCGGTGGTGGCAGCAGGCCGGCGAGCGCGGCGTAACC
>CAYFTQ010000103.1:0-8301 GCA_964346035.1 uncultured Roseospira sp.
ATGCGGATTTGGTCGGCCGCTCGGTGACCCTGCCCCTGGTGGGCCGCTCCATACCCGTTGTGGCGGACGAGTACGCCGACCCCGAAAAGGGCTCAGGCGCCGTCAAGATGACGCCCGCGCACGACTTCAACGACTTCGAGGTCGGTCGCCGACACGATCTGGAAATGATCAACGTTCTGGATCGCAACGCCCGCTTGAACGAGGCCGTCCCGCCCGAGTTCCAGGGCCTGGACCGGTTCGAGGCCCGCGCGCGCGTGGTCGAGCGCATGGAGGCCGAGGGCCTGCTGGAAAAGATAGAGCCCAACCCCATGACCGTGCCCTATGGAGACCGCTCCGGCGTGGTCATCGAACCCTGGCTGACCGACCAGTGGTTCGTCGATGCCGCCGCCCTGGCCGTCGAGCCCATCAAGGCCGTCGAGGCAGGCCGCACCCGCTTTGTTCCCGGGCATTGGGCCAACACCTTCTTCGAGTGGATGCGCAACATCCAGCCCTGGTGCGTCTCGCGTCAGATCTGGTGGGGGCACCGAATCCCGGCCTGGTACGGCCCGGACGGCGCCATCTTCGTCGAGGAGACCGAGGCCGAGGCCAAGGCGGCCGCGCACGCGCACTATAACGACCCGGTCGAGCTGACGCGCGATGACGATGTCCTCGACACATGGTTCTCGTCCGCGCTGTGGCCGTTCTCGACCCTGGGCTGGCCAACCGAAACGCCCGAGCTGGCGCGCTACTACCCCGGGGAGGTGCTGGTCAGCGGCTTCGACATCATTTTCTTCTGGGTCGCCCGCATGATGATGATGGGCCATTACGTCATGGACGAGGTGCCCTTCCGCGACGTCTACATCCACGCCCTGGTGCGCGACGCCAAGGGCCAGAAAATGAGCAAGTCCAAGGGCAACGTCATCGACCCCCTGGATCTGGCGGACCAGTACGGCACCGACGCCCTGCGCTTCACCCTGGTCGCCATGGCCGCCCAGGGCCGCGACATCAAGATGAGCGAAAGCCGCGTCCAGGGGTATCGCAACTTTGCCACCAAGCTGTGGAACGCCGCCCGCTTCTGCCAGATCAACGACTGCAGGCCGGTGGCCGGCTTCGACCCGGCCGCCGCGCGCTCGACCCTGAACCGCTGGATCATCGCCCGGGCGGAGGCCAGCGCCCGCGCCGTGGCCGCCGCCATCGAGGCCTACCGCTTCAATGATGCGGCGCAGGTGGTCTATCAGTTCACCTGGAACACCTTCTGCGACTGGTTCCTGGAATTCGCCAAGCCGGTCTTTTCCGGCGACGACGCCGAGGCCGGCGCGGAAACCCGGGCCACCGCCGCGTGGGTGCTGGATCGCATCCTGGTCATGTTGCATCCCATGATGCCGTTCGTGACCGAAGAATTGTGGGACTCCCTGGCACCGGACCGCCCGCATGCCCTGATCAACGCCGCATGGCCGAACGCGGGCGACCTGTCCGCGCCCGATGCCGAGGCGGAAATGGACTGGCTGGTCGGGCTTGTCGGCGCCATCCGCTCGGTCCGCGCGGAGATGAATGTGCCGCCGGCGGCCCGCCTGGAGAGTCTGGTCAAGGGCGCGGGTCCAACCACGAAGGCGCGGCTGGAAACCCATCAGGCGCTGCTGAGCACGCTGGCACGGCTGGACTCCGTGGCGCTCGTGGACGACGCCCCGGCGGAAGGCGCCGCGCAAATCGTCGTCGAGGAAGCGACGATCGTTCTTCCCCTGGCCGACGTCATCGACCTCGCGGCGGAGCGAAAGCGCCTTGCCCGTGACATCGACAGGCAGGCGAGAGAGATCGAGAAGCTTGCCGGCAAGCTGGCCAACGAGGGCTTCCTGGCCAAGGCCCCGCCCGAGGTGGTGGCGGAGAACCGCGAGCGCCTGGCCGACCTGGAAGCAACCCGCGATCGGCTTCGGGCCGCTGTCGAGCGTCTGGGCTGATCCCGGCCCACGAACGGGTCAGACGGGACCCGGGCGGCGAAAGGCGGCCACAAGCTCGACATGCGCGGTCCAGGGGAACTGGTCGATGGGGCTGACCGTCTCCAGCCGATAGCCGCCGTCCACCAGGATACGCGCATCGCGGGCAAACGTGGCCGGATGGCACGAGACCGCCACGACAAGCGGTGGCCCGGCGTCCGCCAGTGATTCCGCCTGCGCCTTGGCACCGGCCCGGGGCGGATCGAAAACGGCGGCCTCGAACCCGGCCAGCGCCCTGCCCCGCAGCGGTTCGCGCGCCAGATCGTGCCGCGCCGTGGTCAGGCGCCCATGCGGCGAACCGGTCGCGGCCAGGGCGGCCAGGGCGGCCGCGTCGCCATCCACGGCATGCACATCCCGACCCCGGGCGACCATGGGCAGGCTCAGGGTGCCCAGCCCTGCGAACAGGTCCAGCACCGGGCCGCGCCCCTCCGCCAGCCGGTCCAGAACGGCGGCGGTGATGGCCCGTTCGCCGGCCCCGGACGGTTGCAGAAAGGCCCCCGGTGGCGGCGTCACCGGTATTGCCGCGAAGCGCACCAACGGCGCGCGCCGCTCGGCCACCGGCTCCCACTGGGGTTGCCCGTCCCCGTCCAGCACGATCCCCAGGCGCGCCAGATCGAGCAAGTCCGCCGCCGCCGCCAGCCGTTCGCGTCCCGCCAGGCCAGGCGCCGCCGGCAGGGTCAGGGCAAGGTCCACGCCGGTTTCAGTGTCGGTCAGGATGGCCTGGCCTCGCGTGCCCGACGGGGCCAGGTCGCGCACCAGGTCGCGCAACGGCTCCAGCAGGGCGGAAAGGGCGGGTGTCAGGGCGGCGCAGCCGTTCAGGGGCTCCAGCCGATGCGACCCCGGGGCATGAAAGCCCAGCCGGCAGGCGCTACCGTCGCGCCGCCATGCAAGGGTGCAGCGCCGACGGCCGCCCGGCGCCGTGGTCCGTGTCTGCGCCACCGTGACCGTGCCCAGACCACGCCGGCCCAACGCCACCACGACCAGAGACCGTTTCCAGCGTGCCAGGGCATCCGGCCGCAGGTGTTGCAGGGAACAGCCTCCGCACTGTCCGAAATGGGGGCAGGGCGCCACCACCCGGTCTTCGCTGGCGCTGTCGATGCCGACCAGGGCAACGCGCCAGCGGCCCTCGCCGAGAGAAGCCTCGACACGAACCCGAACCCGCTCGCCCGGCAAGGCCCCGGGCACGACCAGACGGCGGCCGTTGACAGAGCCCAGGCCATCGCCGGCAGCGCCCAGACTCTCGATCGTCACCGTGACCTCGGGCGGGCCGGTCCAGCCGGCACCGGCGGCGCCCGGCCCACGCCGGCGCCCGCCGCCGCGTCCGCGTCTTCCCGTCACGGCGCGCCGGCGCCGCCGTCCGCGCCGTCGTTCTCGTTCTCGTTTTCGTCCTCGTCCTCGTCGCCCAGAAGGACCAGTTCCTGGACCAGGTCCAGGGCAGCATGCGCGCTGGCCAGGCGCACATCGTCGCGGGTACCGGCAAAGACATACCGCTTGGGCCTGACAAGGCCGTCCTGACGCGCCGCCGCAAGGTGGACAAGGCCGACCGGCTTTTCGGGCGATCCGCCGCCCGGACCGGCGATGCCGGTCACGGCAACGCTCAGTCCGCTGCCGCTGGCGGCCAGGGCGCCCAGCGCCATGGCTACGGCCACGTCCTCGCTGACCGCGCCGACGGCGGCCAGCATGTCCGGCTCGACGCCCAGGAGTTGGATCTTGGCCTCGTTATTATAGGTGACAAAGCCACGATCGAACACGCGACTGGCGCCGGAGACAGCCGTCACGGCCGCCGCCACCAGCCCGCCCGTACAGGATTCGGCCACCGACAGCGTCAGCCCGGCCTCCTCGCACGCCGCCAGCGTGCGGCGGGCCTGCTCGACCAGGTCCTTGGCGATCGCGCTCATGCCGGCAAACTCCCTTTCATCACCCCATCCACAGCCATTGGCCCAGGACCCACAGCCCCACGCCGGCCGCCAGACCGGCGACCATGTCGTCGGCCATGATCCCCAGGCCGCCCCCGACACGCCGGTCGATGGCCCCGATGGGCCACGGCTTGGCGACGTCGAAAGCTCGGAACAGCAACAACCCCACCGCGTAGGCCACCGGGTCCAACGGCGCGGGCACCAGCGTCAGCCATTGCCCCGCCACCTCGTCGATGACCGCTTCGGGCGGGTCGCCGCGACCCGTGACGCGAGCGTAATGCCCGCACACCGCCATCCCAACCCCAAATGCCAGCAGCGACGCCGCCAGCAGCAGCCAGGGTCCGCCGAGCCACGCCAATCCCCAAGCGAACGGCAACGCCGCGACCGAACCTGCGGTCCCCGACGCGCGCGGTGCCAACCCGGCCCCGAACCATGTCACCAGCCAGCGAATCGGCCAGCGGACCTCCGCCGCCGTCGGCGCCGGACCGGGCACGACTCCGACGGCGTCCGAGCCGGTCTCCCGGTCCTTTGGGCCGGCGTTCGGGTCTTTTGGCTTCCCGGCGTTGGTCATGAGGTACGCTCCGCTCCAGCCTGTTGCACAGTTGTAACACTCATCCACAATCCCTCGACACCGCGCCCGATTCGGGCGCTTTTTCTGCCGCCGTGTTGCCACAAACACGCCCGCCGGGTCGGACCAGAGCCCTGCGAACGTGGGAAAAACCACGACTGACTTGCGTGCCGCCGGTTTCATCCATAAGCGTGTTGGCGGCGTTGGGGGAAGCCGCCCGGACCCGTTGAGGGTCGGATCGTTTCTGGCAGTGAGGGAACGACCGAGTCGCGCCTGTGTGTTTCACGGCCGGCGGCGGGGCGCAAGCCCGGTCCGCCTGACTGCCCGCGAGGCCAATGGTGCGGTGCCGGGATGCTGTGACCGACCGCATGTCCGATGGTCGTCCGGCGGGTTAGCTTGGCTTTCCGAAATCGCCGCCCCGCCCTGTTTGTCCGTGCCCGGACGGCTGGGCGAGACGAGGACCGTAAGCAACCAACCGAAGAGGATACCAAGGCGACATGTCGGAGTTCGATCCCCAGCAGCTCAGTCTGCCGCACTGGAAACGGGCGTTGCGCCGGGCCTTCCCCGAGCGTCATGTGATGATCCGCTCCGACAACGGAGGATTCCAGTCCTGGACCCTGGGCAGCGTCGGTCAGGCGGCGGCCGCCACCGTGGGCGTGATCATGCTGGGACTCGTGACCTACAGTGTGGCCATGGTGGCCTGGGTCGATGCTGTCATCGATGCGAAGTCGGCCGAGGTTCGCGAGGCTCAGGACAGTTACAAGCAGCTTCTGGCCGAGGTGGCCCTGTATCGCGATCAGGTGGCCTCCGTCACCCGCAGCCTGGAGACCAACACCGCCGTGATGTCGCGCTACGTCGGCGCCGACGGCGCCCCGGAAACGGACCTGGTCAGCCGAGAAGCACCCGTCGGCGAGCCTGAGACCTGGGAGCAGGAGGCCGGACGCGCCCGCGACGCCTTGCTGGCGCAACTGGCCGAGATGGAACAGGGCATGGCCGAGCTGTCGGAAGCCCATCAGCTCCTGACCCGGTTCGACGACTTCGAGCTTGAAATGCGCAAGATGGTGCTGCAACGGGACCTGGCGTTGCAGGAAAACGAGAACCTGAGCGGCCGCGTCTCGGAGCTTGAGGATCTTGTCGTCGAAATGGAGACCGCCCAGGCCGCCATGCTTGAACACTTCGGCGCGGTCGCCATGACCCGCGTCAGCGACATCGAGAACAGTCTGTCGCGCGCCGGCCTGGACGTGGAAACCATGCTGAACTCAGCCCTCGCCAGCCGGGACGACGGACGCGGGGGGCCGTTCGTCGCCGCCGGGTCCCTGCCGCTTCTCGATAAGCCCGTGTTCAAGGATTCGCTCACCACCCTCAATACCCACGTCGGGCGCCTCGACGCCCTGCGCCTGCTGACCGACCGCATCCCGTTGACCCGGCCGATGCTGTCCGGATACCGCCTCAGCAGCGGCTTCGGCATGCGCCGCGACCCGTTCAATGGCCGCCTCGCCCGGCACGAGGGACAGGACTTCTCGGCCCCCACCGGGACCCCCATCGTGGCCCCCGCCACCGGCAAGGTGGTTTACGCCGGGTGGCGACGGGGCTATGGTCAGATGCTGGAAATCAGTCACGGCATGGGTGTTGTGACGCGGTATGGACATATGTCCAAGTTTTTGCGCAAGGTGGGCGATACGGTGAACCGGGGCGACGTGATCGGCCAGGTCGGCAACACCGGGCGCAGCACCGGTCCGCACCTGCACTATGAAATCCTGGTCAATGGGGCGCCCCGCAATCCCATGACGTTCATGAAGGCTGGCCAGAATGTTTTCCAGGGCTAACACCAAACCCACCGGCACGACCACGACATCTCCGGCCACCGTGCCGGCGACCGAACGCAAGCAGGAGCGGCGCCAGGGCGAGTCATCGCCCGAACGCGTGGTGCCGTCAATCGTCAGCGCCGACCTGACCGTGACCGGTGATCTGGTCAGTTCCGGCGAAATCCAGATCGACGGCCGGGTCGAGGGCGACATCAAGTGCGCTTCGCTGATCATCGGGATCAACGGCGCCGTCACCGGCGAGGTCAGCGCGCAGACGGTGCGCATGCACGGTTCGGTCAGCGGGCAGGTGATCGCCAAATCGGTGTTCCTGGCCAGCACGGCGCGCATGATCGGCGACGTCACCCACGAAAGTCTTGCCATCGAACCCGGCGCCTTCCTGGAAGGCCACTGCCGACGCATGGCGGAAATGCCGGACCTGTCCCTGCCCGAGCGCGAGGCGGCGGACGATGCTCCGGAACCGGCGGCGCGCCTGGAAAACGTCGGCTTGTTCGGCTCCGCCGGAGCGGCTGACGACGCCTCCGGCGACGACGATGCCAACGCCGACGACGCCGACCGCGCGAACGAGGAAAAGACCGGCACCTGAGCAGACCGGACGGATCAAGAGCAGGCGAACACGCACCCGGCGCGGCCTGACCGCGCCGGTTTTTTGATGCCGAAACCCAAACGCCGTAGCACCGCCGGGACCGACGACGACAGATCCACGAAGCCGGGCGCCACAACGGGACCCGCCTGCCGCCCGGTTTTCGCGTGACATGCGTTATGTAGTTATACTACATAACGACATCATCCGAACCAGCCCACCAGCCGACGGACACCACCCGATGAGCGAAACCGGTCTTCGTGCCCTGCTGTCGCTGCGCAAGGGCGATGCCGGGCAGGTCGGCGCCGGGCGCATCCGCCTGCTGGAGGCGGTACGCGACCAAGGTTCAATCGCCGCCGCCGGGCGCGCCGTCGGCCTGTCCTACAAGGCGGCGTGGGATGGCATTGCCGCCCTCAACAACCTGTTCGACCGGCCGTTGGTCCTGGCCCATAGCGGCGGGCGCCGGGGCGGCGCGGCCGAACTGACGCCGGCCGGCGGCGCTGTCATCGCCGCCTTTCACGCCATCCAGGATGACCTGGACCGGCTGACCGCGACGCTGCACCGGAAGCTCGCCGAAGACCAGCACCCCGACCTGGCCACCCTGACACGAGGTCTGTTCATGCGTACAAGTGCCCGCAATGTCCTGCGCGGCGTCGTCGAGGCCGTCCACCCCGGCACGGTCAATGACGAGGTCGTCCTGCGTCTGGCCACCGATCAGACGCTGACCGCCATCATCACCCACCACAGCATGGGTGACCTGGGTCTCGCGCCGGGCGTTCCGGCGCTGGCCCTGATAAAGGCCACTTTCGTCATCCTGACGTCGGCCGACGACGGCGCTCGCACCTCAGCCCGCAACCGCCTGTGCGGCCGGGTCATCGCCATCCACTCTGGCGCGGTCAGCACTGAGGTCGTCCTCGACATCGGCGACGGCAAGACCCTGGCCGCCATGGTCACGGCGGACAGCGTCTCCGACCTTGGGCTTGCCGTAGGGACGCCGGCATGCGCGCTGATCAAGGCCTCTCACGTCATCCTGGCGGTGGACTGAGCCCCGCGAGGCCCCCACCGGACCCGCCCACGAACAAAGAAGGACCAAAGACCATGCGCGCTGCCCGCCTCTTGTTGTCCCGCCGCGTTTCCATGGCCGCCGCCCTGGCGGGCGCGCTGCTCGCCGCCGTCCCCGCCCGGGCTGGCGAAACCCTGGTGGCGGTGGCCGCCAACTTCACCGCCGCCGCCAGGGACATCGGCGCCGCCTTCAGCGAGGCAACCGGGCACGAGGCCGTCTTCAGCTTCGGGTCCACAGGCAAGCTGTATACCCAGATCGCCCATGGTGCGCCGTTCGAGGTCTTCCTGGCCGCCGACGCCGCCCGCCCGGCCAGGGCCGAGGCGGAAGGCCTGGGTGTCCCGGGCACCCGTTTCACCTATGCTCCCGGACGCATCGTAC
>CAYFTQ010000104.1:0-8290 GCA_964346035.1 uncultured Roseospira sp.
GACTTGATGCTGGTATGCACCGTTCGGACATCGTCGCGGTACTGCTCGTCCACCAGGTCGAGGAGATTGGGCAGCGGAGCGCCCTCGTCCGGGTCGCGCAGACCGAACATGCGCAGGAATGCTGGATTGACGAACAGGGGCGTGAAGTCTTCGTGAATGACCAGCCCTTGCAGCGATCCGGTCACCAGGTCGCGATACAACGCGTCCTTTTGGCGCGCGCCGGCGCGCTGGCGCTCGGCCTCGTCGCTCAGGTGCGTCATGCGCCAGCCCAGCCAGCCCACCAGCAGGGCGGCCATCAACAGAACAGGCACGACGAACAGGGTCGAGCCGGTCAGCCAGCGCACCCGTCTGAGCGAGTTGCTCAGGCTGGTTCTCTGGGCTGCTGCGGCCTGCGTCCAGGCCTCCCGCAACAGGTCCAGAGCCATGACGGCGTTGCCGTCATCGCGCGGCACGATCTCGGCGATCTGCGCGGGCGGCACGCCGCGGGCGCTCATGTGGGTGGCCACACCCAGCTTGTCGCGGAATTCGGCCAGGCTGGCTCGCAGGGCGCGCAGCCCGAACCGCTCACCGTCGGTCAGCGGCAGGGTGCCATAGCGCGCCACCATGTCGTCCACGGCGTTGACCCGGGCCTGAAGGCTGGCGGCCAACGTGGCTTCACCGCCGCGCAGCAGAAGGCCGAGGCCGTCGGCCAGCCCGCCGAAGCCGTCCGAGCCCCGCAGGCGCGTCAGCAAAACGGCCTTGGCCTCCACCTCGTCCATATAGGCCTGCCAATCCCCCGTGGCCCGGTTGACCGCCCTGTCGGCGAGAGAGGTGACGACAAGCAGTCCGACAATGACCGCCACCATGACGGCACCGGTCATGCCGACCAGAAGGCGGATGCGGGTTATCTTGGGCTTTGGTGCCGGCATATCAGAAAATCCGCGCATGACAGGACCAGCGTGCAAAGAAAAGCCTGAGCGGACGCGAACCGTGCGACAGCAAGGTCCAACAGTCCCCCTTTCTCAAGATCGATTCAACCCCGGACCGGTTGCGTGGTGGCCGGGCACCCCGGCCGGTCACGGGCCGGCGGTTGAAAGAACGCCGCTGCGGCGCCACCCTCAAGAAGGCTGTCTGTTGGCATCGGCACTCGCGCCGGAGCGCCAAGCAGACCTCATCGGAAAGGGAGGCAGACCCATGGGAGACATGGTCCACATCGACGGCCCCGACGGCCGCTTTTCCGCCTATGTGGCGCGACCGCCCGGCACGGGCCCGTGGCCGGGGCTGGTGATCCTGCAAGAGATCTTCGGTATCAACTATTTCATGCGCGACATAAGCGAGGCCATGGCGGCACAAGGCTTCCTGGCCCTGGTTCCGGACCTGTTCTGGCGCCAGGAAGCGGGCGTTGTGCTGGACGACCGTGTTGAATCGGATTGGGAAAGAGCCTTTGCCCTGATGCAGGATTTCGACCCGGTGCGGGGCACTGCCGACATTCAGGCCACCCTGACGGCGGCACGCGGCATGGACGAGTCGTGCACCGGCAGGGTCGGCGCCATGGGCTATTGCCTGGGCGGCCTGCTGGCCTATCTGACCGCCTGCCGCACCGACAGCGACGCCACCGTGGGCTATTACGGCGTCAACATCCACGAGATGCTTGACCAGGCCGGCGGTATCCAGCGTCCGCTCATGCTGCATATCGCCGAGGAGGACCACTTCGTTCCCAAGGACGCGCAGGAAGCGGTCAAGACGGGGCTGGCCGACAGTCCGCATGTCACCATCCACAGTTATCCGGGGGTCGATCACGCCTTTGCCCGACGCGGCAGCCCGACCTATGTGGACGCCGCCGCGCGCGAGGCCGACGCGCGCACGCTGGCTTTCCTTCGCGGCCACCTGGGGTAGCGCGAACGACGCCCCGCCAGCAAAAGAGTAGCCGTGACAGGATCACGGTCGGACCCTTTTCGGGGGACCGGCCGGGTGGTGCTGACGCATCCGCGCCAGGGGCCGGTGTCGGCCCGCACTCTTGGCGGCCCCGCACGACCACAAAAAAAGAACGGGCCGCCCGACGCACGGGCGGCCCGAAGCGGGGCACGGGTGAGGTTGCTTGATGCCGCGACCGGTCCCGTCGGCTCAAGCTCGGGCGCGGCAGAGCGGGGGTGGACGGGCCAGAACGCTAGTGCCCTGACAAAGACAAGGGAGCCATCTGTCAGCGCACCAGGCCAGTGATATGCATCAACGTCCCAAACTCAGGCTAATGCCTTCGCCAGGGTTGATGTACTAGTGCGCGTCCTTCCAAATTTCCCGTTTGTACAGATACAGGAGAACGGTCAGAACGAGAAGGAAGGCGATGACATAGCGCCCCATCGTCTTGCGTTCCTCCAGTTCGGGCTCTGCGGCCCACTGAAGGAAAACAGAGACGTCGCGCGCCATCTGGTCGGCCGTGGCTTCCGTTCCGTCCGAGTACTCCATGATGCCTTCAAACAACTGCTGCGGCATCGAGATGGCATAGCCCGGGAAGTAGTTGTTGAACGATTTGCCCGGCGGCAGGCTGAAACCGGGGTCGTTGTCCAACACCCACTGCGGCACATCGTCCTCATAGCCCCTGAGCAGACTGTAGACGTAGTCCGCACCCCCATCGCGTGCCCGCGTCATCACCGACAGGTTCGGCGGCACGACACCACCGTTGGCCAGCTTGGCGATGGCGTCGTTCTCGTAGGGCTGCGCGAAGCCGTCGGCCGGTTCGGCCGGGCGGGTGAACATCTCGCCCCACTCGTCCGGGCCATCCATGACCTCGAACTGGGCGGCGATCTCCTTCACCTCATCGGCGGTATAACCGATGCCCTCCAGGTTGCGATAGGCCATGTAGTCCAGCGCGTGGCAGGCCGCGCAAACGTTGGCGTAGACCTCCCAGCCGCGCTTGAGTTGGGCCTCGTTGTAGGTGCCCCAGACGCCGTCAAAGGTCCAGTTCGGCTGCTTCAGGGACGGTCCGTGTCCACCGCCGGCGGCCAGCGCGCCCGACGCGCCGACGGACAAGCCGACGGCCAGGGCGATGGCGGTTGTCACTCCGGTCAGGGTCTTCATGCCGAGGCCTCCTTCTGGTGACCGGCGGTTACGGCCGCGCTGATACTCTCCGGCACCGGTTTGGGTTTCTCGACAAAGCCCAGCACCGGCAGGATGACGAGGAAGTGGGCGAAGTAATAGGCGGTGGCCCACTGGCCCATGGTGACGTAGACGCCCTCGGCCGGCATGGCACCCAGGTACATCAGGAACGCGAAGTCCGCCACCAGCACCCAGAAGAACCACTTGAACAGCGGGCGGAAGCGGCCGCTGCGCACCTTGGAGGTGTCCAGAAGGGGCAGGATCAGCCAGATCGCGATCGAGGCGAACATCAGCACCACGCCGCCCAGCTTGTCCGGAATGGCACGCAGGATGGCGTAGAAGGGCAGGAAGTACCACTCCGGCACGATGTGTTCGGGTGTGACCAGCGGGTCGGCCTGCACATAGTTGATGGCGTGGTTGAAGTAGTTCGGATAGAAAAAGACGAAGAAGCACATAACGATCAGGGCGACACCAAGGCCGAACGCATCCTTCATCGTGTAGTAGGGATGGAACGGCAGCGTGTCGGCGGGCTTCTTGACTTCCACACCCAGGGGGTTGTTCGACTTGGTCGTGTGCAGCGCCCACAGGTGCAGGAACACCAACGCGAAGATCACGAACGGAAACAGATAGTGCAGCGAGAAGAACCGCTTCAGGGTCGCGTTATCGACCGAGAACCCGCCCCACAACCACAGGGCCAGCTCCTCACCAACCCAGGGGACGGCGGTGACCAGGCTGGTGATGACGACGGCGGCCCAATAGCTCATCTGGCCCCACGGCAGCACGTAACCCAGGAAGGCCGTGCCCACCATCACCAGATAGATGACGACGCCGAGGCCCCACAGCAGTTCGCGCGGTGCCTTGTACGAGCCGTAGTACATGCCGCGGAAAATGTGGATGTAGACCACGGCGAAGAACAGGCTGACCGCGTTCATGTGGACGAAGCGGATGAGCCAGCCGAAGTTGACGTCCCTCATGATGCGTTCGATGGACGCGAAGGCCATGTCCGCATGGGGGGTGTAGAACATCGCAAGGAAGATGCCCGTAATGATCAGAATCACCAGGGCGATGCCGGCGAGCGAACCGAAGTTCCACCAGTAGTTCAGGTTGCGCGGCGTCGGGTAGACGATCAGTTCCTTATGCATCAAGGAAAAGATCGGCATCCGGCGGTCAACCCACTTGATGGCCCGGTTGCTCCAGACAGGATCAGGTGTGCCGCTCATGAAACGCTTACTCCTCACCGAGCTGGACGGTCGTGTCATCCAGGAAGGCGTACTGCGGGATGGCCATGTTCAGCGGCGCCGGACCCTTGCGGATGCGTCCCGCAGTATCGTAGTGCGAGCCGTGGCAGACGCAGAACCAGCCGTCCCAATCGCCCTTGGGGTCGCTGGGTTTCTGGCCCTTGGGGATGCAGCCCAGATGGGTGCAGATGCCGATCTGAATCAGCCATTCGGGCTTGATCACCCGCTCCTCGTCGGTCTGCGGATCGCGGAGCGAGGCGACATCGACGGCGCGCGCCTTTTCGATGTCCTCTTCGGTGCGGTGACGAATAAAAATCGGCTTGCCGCGCCACATGACGGTGATGGCCTGGCCCACCTCGACGGGGGCGATGTCAACCTCGACCACCGCCAGGGCCATGACGTCCTTGGCCGGGTTCATGCTGTCGATGAACGGCCAGAGCGCGAGGCCGGTGCCCACGGCACCGAGGGCGGACGAAGCATACAACAGAAAGTCACGACGGGCCGTGCCGTCGCCGTGACCAGCCGTTTGAGCCGCTTGAGACATTGTAAAGCAACCTCTTTGCTGCGATTGCGGAGCGCAAAAAAAGACGACTCACGCTCCCTCCCCCTCGGATCGGCGTGCGTCTGAACACTCGGTCATGATGATCCGCCCATGGCATGGCGCGCCGATGCGCGCCCACCAACAACGAACCCGAGACGGATGGGTCCACCGTTCTCGCCCCGCGACGACACGACATAACCATGCTGTCGCGGCCCTTGGGCGGCGGCGGTTGATGGCTGGTATACTGCATGTCCACAGGCATGAAAAGGACAAAAAATTTCGTCCTATGCCTTAAGCCTTTAAGGACGATGGGTTTTTCAAAATGCGTCTGGCGCTGTTCCAACCCGACCTGCCCCAGAATACGGCCGCGCTGATTCGGCTGGCGGCGTGCCTGGGCGTGCCGGTGGAGGTCATCGAGCCGGCCGGGTTCCTGTGGGATGACCGCCGCCTGCGTCGGGTCGCGATGGACTATCCGGACCTTGTTTCGGTGCGCCGGCATGCCGATTGGCCGACGTTCCTGGCCGCCGACGGGGTGGCGCCAGCGCGTCGGGTGCTGCTCAGCACCCGGGCCGCGACACCGTATGCGGACTTTGCTTTCCGCGCCGATGATGTGCTGGTGCTGGGGCGTGAAAGCGCGGGCGCGCCGGACTGGCTGCATCAGGCGGTCGGGGCCCGGGTGCGCGTGCCGATGGCGGCCGGCGCGCGCTCGCTCAACGTGGTCGCCGCGGCGGCCATGGTGGCTGGCGAGGCGCTACGCCAGACCGGGGGCTTCGCGCCCGCCCAACCTGCCGCCACGCAGGTTCGCGGGCAGCCGTCATGACACCCTGCGCGTGCTCCGTCCGGCCGCCCGTTCGGGCGTTCGGGGCATCGACCACGGACATACTCCCCCTTGACCGAGACCCCGCCGCCGGCCCATCAAGTCCCGTCACGAACGAGCCCGGCCCCAAGACCGGGCATGGGGGAGGCCGACAATGGACCTGACCAAGCGTCCCTTGGACCATGAACTCGATCCGATCGAAACGGCCACGCGCGATCAGATCGAGGCGGTACAGACCCGCCGCATGGCCTGGAGCCTGCGCCACGCCTATGAAAACGTGGCGCACTATCGGGCCAAGTGCGACGCCATCGGCGTGCATCCGCGCGACTTCAAGCAGCTTGCAGACCTGGCGCGCTTTCCCTTCACCGCCAAGCAGGATCTGCGCGAGACCTATCCGTTCGACAGCTTCGCCGTGCCCATGAGCGAGGTGGTGCGCATTCATGCCTCCTCCGGCACCACCGGCAAGCCGACGGTGGTGGGCTATACCCGCGCCGACATCGACATGTGGGCGACCGTGATGGCGCGTTCCATCCGCGCCGCCGGCGGCCGCCACAGCAGCCGCGTGCTTGTCTCCTATGGTTACGGGCTGTTCACGGGCGGCCTGGGGGCGCATTACGGCGCCGAGAAGCTTGGCGCCACCGTCATTCCCATGTCGGGTGGCCAGACCGAACGCCAGGTCCAGCTTATCCGCGACTTCCAACCCGACATCATCATGGTGACGCCGTCCTACATGCTGGTCATCGCCGACGAGATGGAGCGCCAGGGCATGAGTCCGCGCGATTGTCCGTTGCGAATCGGCCTGTTCGGCGCCGAGCCCTGGACCGGCGAAATGCGTGCCGCCATCGAGGCACGCCTGGGCCTGGACGCCATCGATATCTATGGTCTGTCGGAGGTCATCGGCCCCGGCGTCGCCCAGGAGTGCATCGAAACCAAAGACGGCCTGCACATCTGGGAGGATCATTTCTACCCCGAGATCATCAACCCGGATACCGGCGAGGTGCAGCCGGACGGTGAACTGGGCGAACTGGTCTTCACCAGCCTGACCAAGGAGGCCATGCCGGTCATCCGCTACCGTACCCGCGACCTGACCCGCCTGAAGCCGGGGACGGCGCGGTCCATGCGGCGCATGGACAAGATCACCGGGCGTTCGGACGACATGCTCATCATCCGGGGTGTCAACGTGTTCCCGACCCAGATCGAGGAACTGATCGTCAAGGACGAACGGCTGGCCCCGCTTTATCAGATCGAGGTCACGCGCACCGGCCACCTGGACGATGTGACGGTGAAGGTGGAGGCGCGCCAGGGCCTGGCCGATGAAAGCGCCGCCACTGCGGCGGCCCGCGACCTGCGCCACCACATCAAGTCCTTCATCGGCATCAGCACGACGGTGGACGTGGTGCCCGAGGGCGGCATTGAACGGTCTCAGGGCAAGGCCAGGCGGGTCATCGACAAGCGCCCGAAAGACTGATTGCCTGACGCTCAGGCATCGGTGCCGTCGGGAGCGTCTGGGCCACGGGAGGAGGCCGTGTGGAACTCGGGCCATTCCCGGCGCACCACCGGGCCGTCCGACCGCAGCGCATAGCAGGTATCCAGGATGCGGGGCCGCTCCGTCGGGCGCGCCTGCCTGCGCTTTTCCTCGCGCGCGGCGTGCAGGGTCTGATAGGCCGTCGCGGCCAGCGGCTTGAGCAGATCAACCAGGTGGGTGCAGCCCTCGGCGCGGCCCAGGGCGCGGCGCACCTCGGCGGAAAAGCCGGGGCCGACGGTCAGCCCGACCAGACGCTGGACGTTGGGCGCAACCTCGCCGCAGATCGTGAACGGGGCCGAGTCGGTGACCGCCTCGACGGCCTGGATCCTCAGGTCGTCATCGACCGAAACACGCAGCGACATGTCATGCAGGGCGTCGCCGGCGGCGATATGGCCGCGGTCGTGGTTGGAAAAGGTATAGGTTTTGGTATCGACGATGCGGGCCTCGATGTCCCACAGGCCGTCGTCGCGACGATACCCGCGACAGGTGATGTCGCGCGAATGGATGTGCTGGCGTGGCCGTGGCGTGGACAGGGGCATGGCGCGGACCGTCTCCGGTTGGCGGCGAACGGCGGTTATTATATACGTCTCCGTATGTTGGCGTCCAGACCCGCGTCCAGTTTAGTTCCGTGTCGCCGCGTCGCCGTGCGCTGCAAGGTCGAAAGCCGCCGCCATCAACGCGCGGGTGTAATCATGCCTCGGCGCGTCCAGGATGCGCGTGGCCGGCCCGGCCTCCACCACCACGCCGTCCTTCATGACCACGATGTCGTCAGCAAGCGCGCGCACCACACGCAGGTCATGGCTTATGAACAGATAGGCCAGGTCGTGCCGATCCTGGATGTCGCGCAGCAGGTCCACAATCTGGGCCTGAACGGAGACATCCAGCGCGCTGGTCGGTTCGTCCAGCACCAGCAGGCGGGGCTTCAGGGCCAGCGCGCGGGCGATGGCGATGCGCTGGCGCTGACCGCCGGAAAACTCGTGCGGATAGCGGTGGCGGGTGTCCGGGTCCAGGCCGACCTCGCGCAGGGCCTCGATCACCATGGCGTCGCGTTCGACCCCGTCGCGGCCGATGTCGTGCACCGACAGCCCCTCGCCGAC
>CAYFTQ010000105.1:0-8207 GCA_964346035.1 uncultured Roseospira sp.
AGCGCAGGGCCTCGGCGGATTCAAAGCCAAGCAGGATATCGGCCTCGCCGTCCGGGATGGCCGGCGCCAGCACGCGCGCCCCGAAGCGCAGGTGCGAGGTCACGACCCCGCCACGCTGGGCCATGCCGGCGACCTCGGTTTTCTTGACGTCGTGGCCGGCCTCGACCGCCGTCTGGGCCAGCAGTTCCGCCGCCGTCAGCACACCCTGGCCGCCGATGCCGCACAGCAGGATGTTGGTAACGCCGCCCTCGGCGCCGTGGACGCTGTCGCTCATGCTGCTAGACCTTTTCCAGCCGGGGGTGAGCGTCCTGCGCCAGAGGCACGATGGCGTTGGGCGCGCAGGTTTCCACGCACGCATTGCAACCGGTGCAAAAGGCGCTGTCGATGCGGGCGAAGGCCAGTTCCTTCTCGTGCCCGCTTCTGGTGGTGGTGGTCTCGCGCCGGGTGACGTGAATGGCCGGACAGCCGATGTTGATGCAGCCGCCACAACCGGTGCAGTCTTCCTCCACCACCTTCAGCGCCGGGTTGGGCGTGTGGCGGTCGGTCAGAACACAGGGCTGGTTGGTGATGATCACCGAGACCTCGGGCTCCTGGGTCTCGACGCGGATCAGGCGGAACAGGTCCGGCAGGTGATAGGGATCAACGGTGTGGACCCGCTCGGCCCTGACGCCCATGGCCTTGACCAGCGCGCCATAATCCACGCGCGGGGTTTCCTCGCCGTGGATGCCGAAGCCGGTTCCGGGGTGTTCCTGGCCGCCGGTCATGGCCACGGTGCGGTTGTCCAGGATCATGACCGTGACGTTGGCCCGGTTGTAGACCAGGTTAAGCAGACCCTGCATCCCCATGTGCAGAAAGGTTGAATCGCCGATCACGGCGACCACGCCCTTGGCCGCGTCCTCGCCCCCCTTGGCGGCGGCCAGACCGTGCGCCATGGTGATCGAGGCCCCCATGCAGGTGCAGGTGTCCATGGCCTGCCAGGGATGCCCGGCCCCCAGGGTATAGCACCCGATATCGCCGGCGATCAGCACCGCGCGGCGCAGCTTGGAGAGGCAATAGAACGGGCTGAGATGGGGACAGCCCGGACACATGGTCGGCGGCCGCGGAAACATATCAAGGTCGGGGCCGGCGGGGGCGGCATCGGCGGCCGGGGCCTCGCCGCGCAGGTCGGCCAGCGCCCGGCGCAGCACGGAGACCGACAACTCGCCGTGGCGCGGCAGCACGTCCTTGCCCAGAACATGGATGCCGGCCGCCTTCAGGGCCTGCTCCAACAGCGGTTCGGTTTCCTCGACCACCAGCAGACGGTCAACCGTGGCGGCGAAGGCGCGGATGCGCTCCACCGGTTCCGGCCAGGTCTGGCCCAACTTGAGGATGGGAGCATTCGGTGCCGCCTCGCGCGCCGACAGGGCGGCCGGGCCGCTGGCCACGATGCCGAGCGAGCGATCCGTCCCACCCAGTTCCATGGTCAGGGGGGTTTCTTCCGACCGTACCCGAAGGGCGTCGTCGCGCGCGTCCTGTCTGGGCAGCATCGCCTTGGCGTTGCTGGGCAGCATGACCCAGCGGCGCGGATCGCGAATGAAGCCGGGGGTGGCCGGGTCACGCCGGGCGCCCACGCCGACCACGGTCTTGACGTGACACACGCGCGTGGTCAGGCGCAGGATGACCGGACAGCTCATCGCTTCCGACAGATCAAACGCGGCCAGGGTGAAGGCGTGCGCCTCCTGCGCGTCGGCCGGCTCCAGCAACGGCAGATGGGCGAAGCGGCCCCAGTATCGGCTGTCCTGCTCGTTCTGGCTGGACGACAGCCCGACGTCGTCGGCGATGGCGATGACCAGGCCGCCATGACAGCCGGCCAGGGCCTGGCTCATCAGGGCATCGGCGGCGACGTTCATGCCGACGTGCTTCATGGCCACGAAGGCGCGCGCGCCGGCCAGCGAGGCGCCGATGGCGACCTCCAGCGAGACCTTCTCGTTGACGGCCCACTGGGCGTTCAGATCGGGAAAGCGCGCCAGCGTTTCCAGGATTTCGGTGGACGGCGTGCCGGGATAGGCGGTGGCGATGGCGGTGCCGGCCTCCCATACGGCGCGGGCGACGGCTTCGTTGCCGGACAGCAACGCGCGATCGCCGGCGACGATCTCGGTCAGGGCATTCATGGACGCGCTCTCCCCAGAGGCTCGAGGGATACCGGAACTCCCCGCACGGGGCGACGGGACAACCGACCCGGCCCCCCGTTTCTTGGTTGCGGGCGATCCGGGTCCGGAAAAAAGCCTCGTATTGTCCGCATTACAGGTCCATGTCGAAACCGTCAAGCGGTGGCGCGTCAGGGCAATCGGGTGAAGGACGATCCGGACGCAACGCGAACGCCCACCCGTGCCGAAACCCGCTTGGGGACATGGCCGGCCGTCACGTCACGGCGCGCCGGCGTCGTCACGCCTTCGCACCCGGCGCGCGCGCCGCTTACGGCGGTGTTTCAGATACAGCACGAAAAGGGCCAGGGTCGCCAGCGACAGCGCGGTCGGGAACAGCGCCACCAGCAGCGGCACGCTGGCCAGCGCCACCAGGGCCAGCACCACCAGAACGCCGGCCGGGATCAACAGAAGCAGCGCGAACAGCAGATTGCAACCGATGTTGACCGGGTCCGGCCGGGGCCGGTCGGGAGTTTCCTCCATGACGGTTCTTCCGCTACGATGGGGCGAAACGATGGGGCGCTAGGATGGGGCGCTACGGCAGCGGCCGCTGCCACCCTCGGGCGCGCCCCGCGCGCCTCAGTCTGCCAGGACCGGCGGCGGTCCCGTCAACCCTGGCTGCCCCGCCAAGGAGCCCCATGGCCATGCATTGGCTGACCCTGATAGCCGCCATCGCGCTGGAGGTGGCCGGCACCACCTCGATGAAGCTGGCGGCCGGATTTTCCCGTCCGCTGCCGTCCGTGGCGGTGTTCGTCTTCTATGGCGCCAGCCTGGCCATGCTGACGCTGGCTCTGCGCAAATGGGATGTCTCGGTCGCCTATGCCATCTGGTCCGGGCTGGGCACGGCGTTGATCGTGGCCATCGGCGTGCTGTGGTTCGGAGAGGCCTTGACCTGGGTGCGCGCGATCTCGATCCTGTTGATTCTGATCGGGGTGGTGGGACTCAACCTGAGCGGCTCGCCGCACTGAGCCAACACCGGGCCGCATACAGCAGGACCGGATTCCCCTGGCGCGCGGATGGACGGATGCAGAACGACCCCCAGCCCCCCGAGCCTGACCATGACACGGCGGACGGCCCCGACGGGTCGGCCGGCTCGGCGCGACCGGGCGGGCGCCGCGCCTCCACCCTCATGCTGGTCGCGGCGCCTTTCTTCGTCCTGATCGGGGCGTTGCTGTGGGGCGTGTGGGTGTTCGGCGATGCCATCCTGACGGTGGGGCGCGGCACCTCGATCCTGATGCTGGGTGTCGGCTTCATCATCGCCCTGAACCTGATCGCCATCGTGCTGATGCTGGTGCTGCTGCGCACCATCAAGGGCCGCGACGATTGAGGGGCGACCAAGGGCGAGAGCGAGGGAGCCGCGCTCAACCCTCCTGCGGGGGCTTGTACTTCTGCATGTAGAACCGGGTCTGGGGCTCGCCGTTCCAGACCACAGGCTTCTCAAGCCATTTCTGGATGAAATTCCAGGCCCCGCGATAGCCGTTGTGAGGCAGGGTGCAGGCCATGCAGTCCTTGCGCTTGATGCCGTTCTTGTCGGTGAAAACCTCGTACGGGCCAGGACATTCATAGGCGATCAGGGGGCAATAGCAGAACAGGCAGTTGAACTCGCCGCGCACACCTTCGTGGCAGGGCAGGAACGGACACGAATGGTTCGTGAAGCCCTTGAAGCCCTCGTTTGTGGTGCTGTCCTTGGGTTGCATGGCCGCCTCCCGTTGGCGCGGTGTCCTTGTCTGTCCCCGCCATATGGGGAGCGGGCGCGCCCGATGAAGGGCGTGCCCGCAGCCGTTGCGACCCCGTTCAGCTTTCGGGGCCGATGGTCTCCCAGTCCGGCGGCGCGGTCTTGGTGAAGAACAGCGTCACGGTACCGATCTCGAAGCCCCAGCGCGAGACCGTGGCGCGGTTGATGACGGTGCCGCCGGGCTGCAACCACATCCAGTCATTGAAGTGAACCTTCCAGGCCCCGTCACCGACCTTCAGGGTCATGTCATAGGCCCAGTTGAGCGCGTTGCCGGCGATTTTTCCCTCGGCCACGCCCAGGATGTCGTCGGCCTTGCCCTGGTAGCTGTCCGCCCCGGTCCTGGTGATGCGCCAGACGCGGCGGTCCTTTTCGCCGTCGGCATAATCGAAGTGCTCGTCCAGGGTCAGCGTCTCGCCGTCCCAGGTGCCGTCGATCTCGACCCGAAGCTGGCGCCGCAGGGTCCCGAAGCGATCGACGAAGATGCCCCATGCATAGGTCTTGCCGGGAAAATACTCTTCCAGCACGAACTTGGGTTCGGCGCTTGCGAAATCGTCAGGTTTCATGTTTCCGCACCCCGTCAGCGTGGCAGTGGTGGCAATCAGCAGGACCAGGGCCAGCAGGCCGCCGATCCAACGTGTCGGGTGCGCGCCGGTCAGGCGCGAGCATCTTGGCATGGCGTTCCTCCCAGTCGGGTCAGGCGTTTGCGAATGATGGCGTGGCGACGCCGGGTCAGCGGGTGGTTCCAGATCAGGGCCAGCACGGTCAGCTTCAGAACCACCGGCAGCAGGGCATAGAGCCCGGCCAGCGTCGCCAGGGCGGCGGCATCGTTGCTTTCGGCCCGGGCATCGAACCCGACCCAATCCAGAACCGGAAAGGCCAGCCCGACGGCCAGCGCCAGCGCGCCCTTGGTGCCCATGCCCCAGAGCGCAAAGAAGAGGCCCTCACGCCGGCGTCCGGTGCGCAGGGCATCCAGGTCGATGACGTCGGCCTGCATGGCCGGCGGCAACGCCAGGTCGGCGCCAAGGGCAGCACCGGTCAGCAGGCAGATCACCAGGAACGGCGCCACGTCGCCCGGCCCCAGCCACGGCACCCAGACGAAGCTGGCGCAGGCCAGCAGCATCGCCGCCGCCCAGGCGCGGTGCTTGCTCCAGCGCCGGGCCAGCCACAGCCAGCCCGGAATGGCGACCACGGCGGCCAGGAAGTAGGCCAGGATGAGGGCGTCGCGCGTACCCTGATCCACACCCAGCCCATGTTGCAGGTATAGCGGGAACAGCACCGCCGGCAGCCCGCCGGCCATGCCGTTGAGAACCCACGCCGCCAGCAGGCGCAGGAAGGGGCGATTGCCCAGCACATCCCGGGCCTGCCGCCAGAGCGAGGCGGCCGGGCGCGGCCGGCCGGCGGACAGGGGCACCTCGGGCACGCGCCACAGCAGCAGCCCGATGGCCGGCGTTCCAAGAACAATGGCGGCGCCGGCGATCATGACCAGACCGGCGCTCTCGCCCAGGCCGAGCGCGCCGGCCAGCACCGGCATGGCCCCGGCCACCAGGATGCCGACGATCATCAGGCCCTCGCGCCACCCGGTCAGGCGGGCGCGTTCGTTGTAGTCCCCGGACAACTCGGCGCCCCAGGCGGTATAGGGCACGTTGACCAGGGTCCAGCCCACATACAGCAGGATGCTCCAGCCCAGCAGATAGCCGACCCCGGCGCCCTCCGGCGGCAGGAACAGCATCAGCAGCGACGGGGCCGCGAGCAGCCCGCCCAGCGCGATCCACGGCTTGCGCCGCCCCCAGCGCGTCGGCACGCGGTCGCTCAACCACCCCACCAGCGGGTCGGTGATGCCGTCCACCAGCCGCGCCGCCAGCAGGACGGCGCCGACGGCGGCCAGGCCGAGCCCGACCGTCTCCGCATACAGGGTCGGCAGGAACACGAACACGGGTATGGTCGGCATGGCCAGGGCCAGGCCGGGAAGGCCGTACAGCAGGCGGACGCGGGACGCCGCCGGACCCGTCATGCCGGCCGGTCCGCACTGATCTGGACGACATCAATGCTGCGGTGTTCGAAACCCACCTTGCAATAGGCCAGATAGTACAGCCACAGCCGACGAAAGCGCTCGTCGAAGCCGGGTTGGGCCGCCACGATGGCCGGCCACGCGGCGCAGAAGGCCTCGCGCCACAGGTCCAGCGTTCGGGCATAGTCGGACCCGAACGACAGCGGATCATGGACCGCAAGCCCGGCCCGCGATAGCCCGCCGGTCAGGTGGTCCCCGGTCGGCAGCATGCCGCCGGGGAAGACGTGCGTCTGGATGAAGTCGGCGCTGGCGCGGTAGTCGTCGAACCGGTCGGCATCGATGGTGATGACCTGAAGACCGGCGCGTCCGCCCGGCTTCAGGCGCTCCCGCACGGTGTCGAAAAAGACCGGCCAGTGTGCCTCGCCGACGGCCTCGAACATCTCGATGGAGGCAACGGCGTCGAAGCGCCCGGGCGTGTCGCGATAGTCCTGGAAGCGGAACTCCACGCGATCGGCCAGTCCGGCGGCCTGGATGCGTGTGCGGGCATGGGCAAGCTGTTCGCGCGACAGCGTGATACCTGTCACGCGGCAGCCGTAATCGCGCGCCGCCACCTCGGCGAAGCCACCCCAGCCGCAGCCGATTTCAAGCACATGATGGCCCGGTTTCAGGGCCAGGGCGTCGCACAAACGGCGATATTTGCTCGCCTGCGCCTGCTCCAGGGACTGGTCCGGATGCTGCCACAGGGCCGAGGAGTAGGTCATGGAGCGGTCCAGCCAGGCACGGTAGAAATCGTTCCCCAGGTCGTAGTGATAGGCGATGTTGCGCCGGCTGCCGTCCTTGGTGTTGGCATTGCGCCGATGCCGGCGGGCGCGCGACAGACGGGCCAGCATTGAACCGGTGCGGGCGATGGAGACACGATCATCGTTGGCCAGCGCGAGGTGTAGCACGGCGTCCAGGTCGGGGGTCTCCCACAGGCCGTCGACGAAGGCCTCGCCGAAGCCGACCGCTCCGCCCAGCAGGAGGCGCCGCGCCGCAACCGGCGTGGTCAGGCGGATCTGGGCGCGCGGCCCCGGCTCCGCACCGTCATAGACGCGCTCGCGGCCATCGGCGCCGACCACGGCCAGGCGGCCCCGGCGCAGGCGGCGGGCCAGGCGGTCCAGGGCCAGGCCCCACAGGGCATGTTCGCCGGGCCAGCCGCGCGGCAGGCCGGAAAGTCCGGCGGACAGCGCGGCCGAGGCCGAGGCAGAAGCAGTGGCAGAGGCGGGCGCGGGCGCGGGGGCGGGGGGAGGGGGGCCGCGGACGGGGATGCCAGGCTCACCTTTGTTGGTCAAATCAAGGGTGGCGGGGCACGGCGCACGAAGCGCGGCGGGTGTCAGGCCCCGGTGTGACCGGCTGCGGCAGGCGGCGGGCGCACCACCGTGACCAGGTTGGTCGGAGCCGGAACGCGGCGCGCCAACCGCACGCCCTTGAGCCACAGGCGCAGCGCCTCCCAGTGGATACCGACAATGACCTTCATGGTCATCAAGGGGTGGCGGGCCACCGCAGCCGCCAGCGCGCGGTCAGTCAGGGCCTCTCTCCGGCCACTGAAGGCAGCCCGCAACACCGGTCCCTCGGCGTCGGTCTGCTCTATGGACACCGCCACCTTCTCGCCCGGCGGCCGGATCGTAAAGTTATAGGTGGTTTCCATGGCGATGAAGGGCGACACGTACATACGCTTGTCGCAGCTCTGACGCACCAGACGGGCGTCGGCCTCGGCCTCCGGCACCGGGATGAGGTAGCAATGGCGCTCCTTCATCGTGTTGTTGACCTCGTGCATCACCGCGCGCAGGCGGCCGGCGGCGTCATGGCAGAAATAAACGGTCAGCGGATTGAAGACGTAGCCCCACAGCCGCGGATAGCACAGCACCCGAACCGGCCCGCCTTCCAGGTCCAGACCGGCAGCAGCCAGTTCGGCCTCGATCCAGGGTCGCAACGGGCGGCCGTCGCCAGGACCGTGGTCGCGATCGTGGAAGGCAAGCGGCGCCCATCGGTTGTATCCAAACCAGCGCAGGCGACGGCTCAGAACCGGCAGCGCGTCCAGATCCAGCAGCAGCGAGAAGACCCGATAGGTCATATGGTGCGCCCTGGGTTTCAGCCGGCGGTGAACCACCGTGCCCCGGTACAGCGCAGAGCCGCCGTCTTCGGTTCGTGTTGCCTGGTTCATGCCGGCACCTCGTGGGCCAGGCCGGCGCGCGCCAGCATGTCGCCGACCACGATGCGACCGTTCTCGCCCGGTACCGAC
>CAYFTQ010000106.1:0-8204 GCA_964346035.1 uncultured Roseospira sp.
GATCCCGCTGCTTTTCAAACAGAAGAAGGCACCCATTGACCAACTCCGGGTTGGCCAGGATGTCCTGGTACTCCAGCGTATCCAGGCTGGGCAGCAAGACGCGATAGGCTGCCAGCACCGGCCCGCTGAGGTGTTCGTTGATGGTACGAATGATCCTGGTCTGTTCGGCGCGGCGCCGGGCGGCCGCGCCGGGGTCGACCGTTTGTCCCGATGACGCGCCGACGGCGTCCCGCACGGACGCCCCCGCGCGCTTGCCGGCCGCCGGTCGCGCCGGCTTGTCCGGTGTCCTGGCTGGTTTTAGGGCCATGATTCCCCTTATGCCCCCACGTCCCGGTTGGCGGTAAGCCTGTCTCGGCCCGAGCCGGAGTCTAGCGCACTCCGGAACTACTCCAAAAGAACATCCGGCGAAAAGGTGGGCTCTCAAATCGGTCCAGGGCGATCCGCTCTGTCCGTGAGCCCCTGGGGCGACAGACTCGCGTCCTCGATGACCAGTTGCGGGGTCTCGCGCCCCTGCCAGCGATCCAGCCGCAATATTCCGGCCAGATGCAGTGTTCTGCCCGCCCCGGTCAGCAGGGCCTGGCCCAGCTCGCTGTCCGCCGCCCGGAAGGCGATGGCCTTCAGCCGGCCGCCGCCCATGCCCCCAAGCTGGCAGCGCACATGCCCGGCGCCCACGATGTCGGCATGCAGCAGGCGGGCATCCGTGACCAGGAAGGCCGGCTCCGGATTGCCGGCACCGAAGGGTTCCAGCCGGGTCAGTGCCCGCAGCAGGTCGAGGGAGGCGCCCTCGACGCTGACCACGCCGTCCAGGTCCAGGCGCGGGTCGAGCACGCCGTCGGTCAACTGGCCGGCCAGGTGCCGGTCCAGAAAGGCCCGCAGGTCGTGCAGCCGGGCCGGGTCCAGCGTGAAGCCGGCGGCCATGGCGTGCCCGCCCCCCAGCATCAGCAGGCCGGCATCGCGTGCCGCCAGCACCGCCGCTCCAAGGTCCAGGCCCGCAACCGAGCGGCCCGACCCCTTGGCCAGTGTGCCGTCGATGGCGACGACACAGGCAGGCAGGCCATACCGTTCCCGCAACCGGCTGGCGACGATGCCGATGACCCCTGGGTGCCAGCCCGCCCCGGCCGCCATGACCAGGGGGTGCTCGCCCTCGCCGCCTGGTGTCGACTCGACCTGTTCGATGGCTTCCATCAGGACCTGCGCCTCGATCTCGCGCCGATCGGCGTTGAAGCCGTCCAGGGCCTCGGCCAGACGCCGCGCCTCGTCGGGATCGGTGGTGCTGAGCAGGCGCGTTCCCATCGGAGCCTCGCCGACCCGCCCGCCCGCATTGATGCGCGGCCCAAGGATATATCCCAGATGATAGGCCGTGGGGGCCTCGGTCAGGCCGGCCACCTCGGCCAGGGTGGCGAGGCCCAGGTTGCTTCGTTGGCGAAGCACGCGCAAGCCGGCGGAAACCAGAACCCGGTTCAGGCCGACCAGCGGCATCACATCGCATACCGTTCCCAGCGCCACCAGGTCGAGCAGGGCCATCAGGTCGGGCTCCGTTCGCCCCGTTCCGGCCGCGTACCAGCCGGCTTGCCGCATGGCGCGGTTGAGGCCGACGGCGAGCAGAAAGGTCACGCCAACGGCCGCCAGATCGCGATGAGGCGTCGTCTCGTCGGCGCGCTTGGGATTCACCATCGCGTGGGCCGGCGGCAGGGCGGCGCCCGGCTCGTGGTGATCGATGACGATAACGTCGAGCCCGATGTCACGGGCGCCCGACAACGGCTCGTGTGCCGCGACGCCGCAATCGACGCACACGCACACGCCGGCGCCCCGGTCGTGCAACGCCGCCAGGGCGGGTGAGTTGGGTCCGTACCCCTCGGCCAGGCGATCGGGAATGTGTACCAGGACGCACGCGCCAAGCGCGGTCAGAAAGCGGTTCAGCAGGGCGCTGGACGTGGCGCCGTCGACATCATAGTCGCCGAATACGGCGATCGTTTCGCCATCCCGCACGGCGCGAGCCAGCCGGCCGACAGCCGCGCCCATGTCCAGAAGGGTGTCGGGATCAGGCAACTGGTCCCGCAGGGTCGGGCGCAGAAAGGCCCCCGCGTCCGCCGCCGTGAGCCCGCGACCGGCCAGCACGCGGGCGGCCACGTCGGGCAGCTCGTGCTCGCGGGTCAGGGCGGTGACGGTCCGGTCGTCTCCCACGCGCAGACGCCAGCGCCGCCCCAGGACGGACCGCGCGCCCCCGAAAAGCTCGGTTGTTGTCACCCGTCCGCCTCTCCGGGGCCGCCGGCGCCGGCACCCACCTTGCGATTCAGATCGTGGCGGGCATTGATGCGGCGCACGGTGCCGGACTTGCTGCGCGCCACCAGGGAGTCGGTGGAGGCACCGCCGGACCAGCGCCGCACGCCGCGCAACATGGTTCCATCGGTGATCCCGGTCGCGGCGAACATGACGTCGCCGCGCACCATGTCGGTCAGGCCGAGGATGCGCTCGGGATTGGTCAGCCCGCTCTCGCGCAGGGCGGCGCGTTCGCCAGGGGTGCGGGCCAGGACCCGGCCCTGCATCCAGCCGCCCAGACAGATCAGGGCGGCGGCCGTCAGAACGCCTTCGCGCGCGCCGCCGATCCCCAGCAGCATGTCAACCCCGGTCTCCGGATCGCTGGTCGCCAGACCTCCGGAGACATCGCCATCCTGGATGAGTTGAACGCGGGCGCCGGCCTCGCGCACCGCCGCGATGGCGTCTTCGTTGCGCGGTCGGTCCAGGATACAGACGACCAGGTCCGCCGGATCGACACCGCGTGCCCGCGCCAAGGCGCGGACAATGTCCTGGGTCGGCATGTCAAGCGACAGCGCGCCGTCGGGCACGCCCGGCCCGACAACGATCTTCTCCATATACAATCCGGCGGGCATGGGGGCGAACCCGCCCGCCTCGGTCAGGGCCAGCAGGGCCAGGGAGTTGGGCATTCCGGTCGCGCAGACGGTCGGTCCTTCCAGCGGCTGCGCGGCGAGTTCAACGGACGGACCGATGAGCGTGCCGACGGGCATTCCGTCGCCCAGGCCGTCTTGGCCGACCCACGTCTCTGCCGTCAGATCGGCTACTCCATCAGCCTCGCCGCGATGATCCGGGTCGCCCAGCACGACCCGGCCGCTGATGCCGATGCCGTCCAGCGCCAGGCGCATGGCCAGGCTGGCGGCCCGCACCGCCGCGCGCTCGTCGCCCCGGCCCATGTGCAACGAAGCCGCCAGCGCGGTGGATTCCGTCACCCGCGCCATTTCCAACGCCAGGTTGCGTTCAAACACGTGATACGGCTCGACTCTATCGGACGCCGGTCTGCTCATTGGGGAACCCCCTGCCCACCCGGGGCAAGGCCCGCCAGGATCGCGCCAGGGCGACGCGACCGCATGATGGACGGGCCACAGAAACGATGTCCCATCCTAGCACAGATCGAACCCCTCGCGGGACACGCCCGCCCTGCGCCTGTCAGAGGTCTTCAATGCGGATCATGCAGGGCCGCTCGACCACGGCGTCGATGCCGGCGATATGATCAAGCGCCTGACAGGCAGCCGCCTCAAGGGTGGCATGGAAGGTCATGACCACGGTGACGATCTCGCCCGGATCATGGCCGCGTTGCAGGATCGATTCCATCGATACCTGGGCATCGCGCAGAGCGGTGGCGATGTCCGCGAACACGCCCGGCTGGTCGCGCACCATCAGGCGCACATAGTAGGCGCCGACATGGCGGTCCATGCTGGCGCCGGGAGAAGCCGCGAGGTACGCCACCGGAACGCCGAAGGCCGGCGCCGCGCGCCCGGCGGCCAGGTCCAGAATGTCGGCCACGATGGCCGACGCCGTCGGGCCGGCACCGGCGCCGCGCCCTTCCAGCTTTACGCGATCGACGAAGTCCCCTTCCACGACCACCGCGTTGAAGACCCCATCAACGGAGGCGATCGGCCCGCCGCGCGGTACCATGCAGGGGTGAACGCGCTGGAGAATGCCATGTTCGGTTTCCTCGGCCACGCCCAGAAGCTTGATCCGATAGCCCAGTTCCTCGGCATGCGTGATGTCCAGGGCCGAGACGGCGCGGATGCCCTCCATGTAGACGGACCCGAAGTCCACCGGGCGACCGAACGCCAGGCTGGTCAGCAGGGCCAGCTTGTGGGCGGCGTCGATGCCATCCACGTCGAAGGTCGGATCGGCCTCGGCATACCCGAGCTGCTGGGCCTCGGCCAGTACGTCGTCAAAGTTGCGCCCACTGGCCTCCATGGTGGTCAGGATGTAGTTGCAGGTGCCGTTGAGTATGCCGTAGACCCGCCGCGCCCGGTTGCCGGCCAGCCCCTCCCGCAGAGCCTTGATGATGGGGATACCGCCGGCGACGGCAGCCTCATAGGCCAGGTTGGCGCCCCCGGCCTCGGCCGCCGCCGCGATCTCGGTGCCGTGCTCGGCCAGCAGCGCCTTGTTGGCTGTCACCACGGAGCGCCCGGCGGCCAGCGCGGCCAGTACGGTGTCCCGCGCCACGCCGTCGGCGCCGCCGATGACTTCTACAACGACATCAACGTCGGCCTCGCGCGCCATCGCCACAGGGTCGTCATACCAGGTCGCCCCGGAGATATCGCAGTCCCGATTGCGGGTGCGGTCGCGGGCGCTGACCGCCACCACTTCCACCGGCCGGCCGCAGCGCAACGCGATGGTGTCGGCGTGCGCCTGCAGCACCTGCATCGTTCCCACCCCGACCGTGCCCAGGCCGGCTATGGCGATCCTCAACGGCGCCCCCATGCCCTCATGCCTCCGTGCGTTCGCGTTCAGACTGTTCAAGTACGTTCTGATAATTCGTCAGGAACATTTTGATATTCCTTGCGGCTTGCCGAATGCGCTGACGGTTTTCCACAAGCGCCACGCGGACATGCCGGTCGCCGTACTCGCCGAAGCCGATACCCGGAGAAACCGCCACCTTGGCCTCCTGCAACAGCAGCTTGGAGAATTCCAGCGAACTCAGATGCGCGAAAGCCGGCGGCAGTTCCGCCCATGCGAACATGGTGGCCGGCGGTGCCGGGATGGGCCATCCGGCCAGTTCGAACGCTTCCACCATGGCGTCTCGGCGCTCATGGTACATGGACCGGATCTCGGCGACGCAGTCCTGGGGGCCGTTGAGAGCCGCCGAGGCCGCGACCTGTACCGGGGTGAAGGCGCCGTAGTCCAGATAGGACTTGATGCGTGTCAGCGCGCCGATCAGGTGGCGGTTGCCGGCGGCGAAGCCGATGCGCCAGCCCGGCATGTTATAGCTCTTGGACAGTGAGGTGAACTCCACCGCCACCTCGCGCGCGCCCGGAACCTGGAGCACCGAGGGCGGTGGCTCGCCATTGAAGTAGATCTCTGAATAGGCCAGATCCGACAAAATCCAGATGCCATGATGGCGGCAGAAGTCCACCACCTGTCCGTAGAAGTCCAGATCCGCCACCAGCGCCGTCGGGTTGGACGGATAGTTCAGGAGCACCGCAATGGGCTTGGGCACGGAATGGCGCACGCCCCGCTCCAGCGCTTCCATGAAGGCCGGGCCGGGCTCGCACGGGATGTGCCGCACCGAGCCGCCGGCGATGATGAAGCCGAAGGCGTGAATGGGATAGCTGGGGTTGGGCGCCAGTACGATATCGCCGGGGCTGGTGATGGCCTGTGCCAGGTTGGCCAACCCCTCCTTGGAGCCCAGGGTGACGATGGTCTCGCTGTCAGGGTCCAGAGAGACGTTGAAGCGCCGCTCGTAGTAAGCCGCCAATGCGCGGCGCAGGCCGGGAATGCCGCGCGAGGACGAGTAGCGGTGCGCGCGCGGGTTGGCGGCGGCCTCGGCCAACTTGTCCACGATATGCTGGGGGGTGGGCTGGTCCGGGTTGCCCATGCCCAGGTCGATGATGTCCTCGCCGGCGGCGCGGGCACGCGCCTTCATGGCGTTGACCTCGGCGAAGACGTAGGGCGGCAGCCGCTTGATGCGGTAGAACTCGGTTTCCAGCATGGCGAGACGATCCCGGCGAAAAGACGGCGGCGCGGGCCTTATGGCCCCCAAAACACCGAGCGCGGGACAGTGGCGCACGGCGCAGGCGGGGGCAAGCAGAGAGCCCGAAAAGCGAACGGGACCCGTGCCGTGGCACGGATCCCGCCAGAACAGGTTCAATCACCGCTTCGCGGCGCCGGTGCAGTCGCACCGGTCAGCCGCCGAAAAGGATGGTCTTTTCCCCAACCGGTTTATGGGGCCGGTGCAAGCGATCCGAACGCGGACGCCCGATCAGCGCTTGGAGAACTGGAAGCTGCGGCGGGCCTTGGCCTTGCCGTACTTCTTGCGCTCCACGACGCGGGAGTCGCGAGTCAGGAAGCCCTGTGCCTTCAGGGGCGCGCGCATCTGCGGGTCCCAACGGCCCATGGCGTGGCTGAGGCCGTGGCGAACGGCGCCGGCCTGACCCGACAGGCCGCCACCCTTGACGGTGCAGATCACGTCGAACTGCCCCATGGTCTGGGTGACCACGAAGGGCTGGTTGATGACCATACGCAGCACCGGGCGCGAGAAATAGGTCACGATATCGCGGCCGTTGACCGTGATGCGGCCGCTGCCGGGCTTGACCCATACGCGCGCGATGGCGTTCTTGCGCCGGCCGGTGGCGTAGGCGCGGTTGAGAGCATCGCGCAGCGGCTGCGGCTGATCGACGGCGGCGGCGGCGACGGGCGCGGCCGTCGTCGTGCCTGCCGCCGCGCCGGCCTGCTGCTGGCTGGTCATGGCGTCCTTGAGGCCTTCCAGGCCCACACGTTCCTCGGCCATGCGTCAGGCACTCCTCTTGTTCTTGACGTTGCGCGCGGCCAGGTCCAGGACCTCGGGCTGCTGGGCGGCGTGGGGATGTTCCGGCCCGGCATAGACGCGCAGCTTGCGAAGCTGGTCGCGGCCCAGCGGACCCTTGGGCACCATGCGCTCGATGGCCTTCTCGACCACGCGCTGGGGGTGCTTGCCGCCCAGGATCTGCTCCATGGTCTTGCTCTTGATGCCGCCGGGATAGCCGGTGTGCCAGAAGAAGCGCTTCTGCGTCATCTTGCGTCCGGTCAGGCGTACCTTGTCGGCGTTGATGATGACGACATGGTCGCCGGTGTCGATGTGCGGCGTGAACATGGTCTTGTGCTTGCCGCGCAGGATGCTGGCGACGGTGGCGGCGAGGCGGCCCAGGACGACGCCCTCGGCGTCGATCAGGTACCACTTGCGCTCCACCTCGCTCGGCTTGGCGGAATAGGTTTTCATTCGGCTCTCCGTCCGCGAGGGATCGCTGGCGTTGGGAAGACGGGGCGGCCGGGACCGTCGAACGCGGCCGACAAGTGCCCGATCCACCCCGACCGGTGGGCGCACTATGCCAACCGGCGTCGCGGTGTCAACGCCAATTTCGCGTTTGATTTCAGAAAACTGGGGCAACGGTATCAGGATACCGCGCCCCAGCCGCCGGCCTTGATGGCTTTTTCGACTGCGGATTCGTCCGGCAACGGCGGTGCCGAATAGGTGCCGACGGTGTGCGCCACCAGCAGTCCCTCTGCGTCACCGCCCTCGCCTGCCGCACCGTCCACCGAGAACAGCTCGACCTCCACCACGATCAGCCGGCGACCGCCCTTGAGTGCCCGCGCCTCGGCCACGATGTCACCGGGCGCCGGCTTGCGCAGGAAGTTGATCGTCAGGTTGGTGGTCACGGCCAGTTCGACCGGGCCCAGCAGGCTGAGCACCACCGCATACATGGCGATGTCCGCCAGTGCCATCATGGCCGGCCCGGCCACGGTGCCGCCGGGGCGCACCAGATCCGGGTTGTAGGACATGCGCAGGCGGCCGCGACCGTGGGCGATGCTGTCCGTGCGGATGCCCAGCAGCCGTGTCATGGGCAGTTCGCGATCCAGGATGGCGTTGAACTCGGGCAGTGAAATCCGGGACATGGGCGGGTATAGTCTTTCATCAGGGAATGCGTGCGGAAGGGGCTGCGCCCTGATCTGGGTACAGCCGTTCGGGGCTATCGGCAACCATGCGCGCATTGTGGCGGCTCGTGCCGCCACAGGGGAATACGTGGCGGCTCGTGCCGCCACAGGCGAATACGTGGCGGCTCGTGCCGCCACAGGCGAATACGTGGCGGCTCGTGCCGCCTCTGGGGAATACGTGGCGGCTCGTGCCGCCTCTGGGGAATACGTGGCGGCTCGTGCCGCCACAGGGGAACAGCAGG
>CAYFTQ010000107.1:0-8203 GCA_964346035.1 uncultured Roseospira sp.
CGGGGCAACTCCGGCGGCCCGCTGTTCAACATGGACGGCGATGTCATCGGCATCAACACGGCGATTTTCAGCCCGTCGGGCGGGTCCGTCGGCATCGGTTTCGCGGTCCCGGCCAACCTGGCCAAGCAGGTTATCGACGACCTGAAGGAATTCGGCCGCACCCGGCGCGGCTGGCTGGGCGTGCGCATCCAGACCGTGACGCCTGAGATCGCCGAGAGCCTGGGCCTGGATGACGCCGCCGGCGCGCTGGTGGCCTCTGTCACGGCTGGCGGACCGGCCAAGGAGGCCGGCTTGCGGGCCGGGGACGTGATTCTGCGTTTCAACGATCGCCCGATCAAGGACATGCGCCAGTTGCCGCGCCTCGTGGCGGAAACGTCCGTTGGCTCCCTGGTGCCGGTGACCGTCTGGCGCGACGGGGACAGGCAGGTCATCGACGTGGCACTGGGCGAGTTGGAAGCGGCCGAGGATCAGGGTCTGCTGACGGCCGAGGCGGAGCCGCAAGGCGGGGTCGCTCCCGAACGGGGTGCCGCCGTGCTCGGCCTCACCGTGGCCCCGATCACCCCCGAACTGGCCGAGACGTTCGACCTGGCCGGCGATGCGGACGGTGTCGTGATCACCGACGTGGACGCCGACAGCGGGGCGGCGGAAAAGGGCCTGCGGCCGGGGCACGTGATCGTCGAGGTCAACCAGGAACCGGTCAGCCTGCCCGAGGAGATGCGCGCCGCCGTCGACAAGGCCCGTGACAGCGGCCGCAGTTCGGTCCTGCTGCTGGTGCAGCGCGACGACGACATGTCCTTCCTGGCTTTGAAGCTGGAGGACTAGGGCATCGACCCGAACGAAGGCATCGGCCCGAGTTTGGAAAGTTGATGCATGAATAATGGTCTCGTGCGCTGACAGATGGCTCCCTTGTCTTTGTCAGCGCACCGGGACACGGCGCCCCGTGCGCACACGAACAAGGGGGCGCTCCGGCCGGGGCGCCTCTTTTTCCTTGTTGGCGCACACGGTCCACGGCCGGACCTCGTAGCGGCGGGAGAGAGGCCCGGCCACCTTGCGCCGGGATCAAGGCGACCGCCCGCGCCGGCAAGGGAACGCCCGGCGGCCGCCTTCGGGCTGGCATCGGGCAACAAGCTGTGGCAGACGGAAGGCGCGACCGCGACCGCGACACGGGAGCGAGGGCGGAGGCGGAGGCGGGCATGGCGACGGCGACATGACGCGGATGGACTTCTACCACCTCTATCGCTGGCCGCTGGAACGCGCCCTGCCGCGCCTGCTGACGCGCGCCCACCAAAGCGGCGCGCGCATCCTGGTGTTGAGCGCCTCCATGGACCGGGTGCGGGCGCTCTCCAGCCTGCTTTGGACCTTCGACGCCAACAGCTGGCTGCCGCACGGCTGCCGCGACGACGGCTTCGCCGAGGATCAACCGATCTGGCTGAGCGACCATGAGGAACGCCCCAACGGGGCCGCCCTGGCGGTCCTGACCGAAGGCATGACCCTGACCGACCCGGGCGCCTGGAAGCGTGTCCTGGATCTGTTCGATGGCCGCGACGAGGCCGCCCTGGCGGCCGCGCGTGAGCGCTGGAGCGCGGGGCGTGACGCCGGCCACGAACTCCATTATTGGCAGCAGGACGATCGCGGCGGCTGGGCGGAGAAGGCCAGTGCCAACGCCGGGGCGCCGCCCCCGTCCGCTTGAGAGCCGAGCAGCCGGCAGCACCCGCGCGCCGGACGAGAGAAAGAGCAAGGGAAAGGCACACCGGGCATGCATCGCTTTCATCCGACCATCCTGCGCAAGTACGACATTCGCGGTATCATCGGCGAGACCCTGTCGGCGGACGACGCCCGGGCCATCGGGCGCGCCTTCGGAACCCGGGCCATCGCCACCGACCCGGACGGGCGCGTCTGCGTCGGTCGCGACGGCCGTCTGTCCTCGCCGGACCTGGAAGAGGCCCTGGTCGAGGGCCTGCGCCAGACCGGCGTCACCGTGATCCGACTGGGGCTCGGCCCGACCCCGATGAGCTATTTCGCCCAGGCCAGCCTGAACGCGACCGGCGCCGTCCACGTCACCGGTTCGCACAATCCGCCGGACCACAACGGCTTCAAGATCATGCTCGGCGGCAAGCCGTTCTTCGGCCCCGACATCCAGGCCCTGGGCGAGGTCGCCGCGTCCGACGGCTGGACGCGCGGCAACGGCCGTGTCGAGGCGCACGACATCTCCGACGCCTACATGGCCGCCCTGCTGGAGGGCTTCCGAGCCGGCGGGCGGGACCTGTCTGTGGTCTGGGACCCCGGCAACGGCGCCGCCGGAGACCTGGTGGAGCGCCTGGCCGCCGCCCTGCCCGGCCACCATCAGGTCATCAATGGCGCTGTGGACGGCACCTTTCCCAACCACCACCCGGACCCGACCGATCCCGAGACCCTGGAGCAGCTTCGCGCCGCCGTGACCGAGAACGGAGCCGACCTCGGGGTGGCCTTCGATGGCGACGGAGACCGCCTGGGCGTGCTGGACGGCCAGGGCCGCATCCTTTGGGGCGACCAATACATGGTTCTTCTGGCCCGCGAGGTGCTGTCCGCCCACCCGGGCGCACCCATCATCGCCGACGTCAAGGCCAGCCAGCTGTTGTTCGACCAGATCGCAGCCATGGGCGGCAAACCGGTGGTCGGCGCCACCGGCCATTCCCTGATCAAGACCCTGATGGCCGAGACCGGGGCTCCGCTGGCCGGCGAGATGAGCGGCCACATCTTTTTCGCCGACCGCTACTACGGCTTTGATGACGCCCTCTACGCCACGGTCCGGCTGCTGTCCGCCGTGGCCGACCTGCCGGGGTCGCTGGCGGACTGGTTCGATACCCAGCCCCGGCTGTGCAACACGCCGGAACTGCGCTTCGACTGCGCCGACGAGCGCAAGGCCGACGTCATCGAAAGCGTGCGCGCCCGCCTCAAGGCCGAGGGCGCCGACATGAGCGAGATCGACGGCGTGCGCGTCAACCGGCCACAGGGCTGGTGGCTGCTCAGGGCATCGAACACCCAGGCCGTGCTGGTGGCCCGCGCGGAGGCCCGCTGCGAGGACGACCTGTGCCGCCTGACCGACGAACTGGCGGACTACCTCGGCGCTGCCGGGGTGGCCCCGCCCCGGATGTAGATCTGCGGAGCGCGGTGCATGGCGGCGGCGGTCCCCTATCCCCTGGCCGGGCGGCGGATCTGGGTCGCCGGACACGGGGGCCTGGCCGGCAGCGCCATCGCACGCCGGCTGGCGGCCGAGGGCTGCACCGTGACGCGCGAGCCGCGCCCGGACACCGACCTGCGGCGGCCGACGGACGTGGCCGCCTACCTGGCCCAGGCGCGGCCCCATGCGGTGGTGGTGGCGGCCGGTCGTGTCGGCGGCCTGCTGGCCAACAGCCAGCGGCCGGCCGACTTCCTTCACGACAACCTGATGATCGCGGCCAACGTCATCCAGGGCGCTGCCGAAGCCGGGGTCGAGAAGCTGCTGTATCTGGGCTCGGCCTGCCTGTACCCGCCCGACGCCCCCCGACCGATCCGCGAGGACGCCCTTCTGTCCGGACCGCCCGAGGCCCACAACCGGGCCTACGCCGTGGCCAAGATCGCCGGTATCGAACTGTGCCAGGCGCACCGGCGCCAGCATGGCCGCGACTTCATCATAGCCATGCCGACCAATCTTTATGGGCCGGGCGACCGCTTCGATGCCGAGCACGGCCACGCGCCCGCCGCGCTCATGCGCCGACTGCATGATGCCCGCACCGCCGGAGCGTCCGAGGCCGTTGTCTGGGGCTCCGGCGCGGCGCGGCGGGACTTCCTCCATGCCGACGACCTGGCCGAGGCTTGCGCGCTGATGCTGGCGCGGTATTCCGACCTTGGCCCGGTCAACATCGCCAGCGGCCGCGAGACCACCGTCGCCGCCCTGGCCGGGATCATCGCCCGCGTGGTCGGGTTTCAAGGCCGCCTGCGATTCCAGGCCGACCGCCCGGAAGGTGTCAGCGCTCGGCCCCTCGACGTCTCGACCATTCACGCGCTGGGCTGGACGGCGCGCACACCCCTTGAGGCGGGGCTGGCCCGGACCTACCGCTGGTTCCTGGCGCACGAAACCGGCATCACGGCGACCCGGCCTTGATTTCGACCGACCAGCGCGCGCCCGGCGTGACATGGCCCCAGTGCCGGCTGGGGCCCCCGGTCACGCTCAGTGCCGGCAACGGCTGGCGCGCCAGCGTGCCCGGCCCGTCGTGCAGCACCGCCACGCCGTGCCAGGGACCGGGATTGAGCCGCGGATCGGGCAGGGTCAGGGTCACGGTCAGACGCGCCCCGGCGGGCGCCGCCACCGGGTGCCGATCGGGCTCGCTGGCCAACGCGGTCACGCGGGTGCCATCCGGAGCGAACAGCGGCACACCCACCGACAACGCCATGGCCGGCGCCCGCAGGGTGGCGCGCAGACGCACTGTCAGGGGCGCGCCGAACGGTCGCGACGCCACCGGCCGGCCGGCTTCATCAAGCCAGGCCAGATCCAGCGGCGCCACCCGCGCCCGGTCGTGGAACAGGGGCGCCAGGAACGGCGGCGCCCCCGGGCCCGGATGCGGGCCGTTGTCCGACCGGGTCGGCGGCGGGCTGGCGGTTTCGTCCGCCGCCTCCGCCAGCCGACGATAGAGCGCCAGCCCGGCCTCGGTCTCGCCATCAAAAACAAGGCGGCCCCGATCCAGCACCACCACACGGTCGCAGAAGCGCGCCTCCTCGGCCAGTTTGTGCGAGACCAGCACCACGCCCGCCTGTTCCTTGAGCACGACCATGCGGGCAAGACAGCGCTGGCGGAATGGAAAGTCGCCGACCGACAGCACCTCGTCCACCAGCAGCAGATCCGGCCCGACATGGGCCGCGATGGCGAAGCCCAGGCGGAGCGCCTCGCCGCTGGAATAGCCGCCCACGGGCCGCGCCAGCGTGGCGGCGTCGAGACCGCTGAAAGCCTCTATCAAAGGTCGGGCGGCGGTGGTCCGGGCGCGGCTCAGGCCCAGCAGACCGGCCACCACGGCAACCGTTTCATGACCGGTCAGGGCGGGCTGAAACCCGGCGGTCAGATCCATCAGGGGCACCACCCGGCCCCGCGTCGTGACCCGGCCGGTATCGGGCACCAGATGCCCGGCGGCCAGCCGCAGCAGCGTGGTCTTGCCGGCCCCGTTGCGGCCGACGACGCCGACGGCCTCGCCACGACGCACGCTCAGTGTCACCCCCTCCAGCGCTGCGACCGCGCCGGGTGTGGTGGCCCCGAATGAGGGCGCGCGGCCAGCCAGCGCGGCCAGCACGCGCCGCGTCCAGGCGCGCCGGCCGGCGGCGCCACCCAACGAGGGGTCGAACCGACGCCCCACCCCGTCCAGAGCCAACAGCGCGCCGTCGGCGAACCCGCTCATCGAAGGCCACCCCGCAAGACCGGATCGAGCACCCGCGCGGCCCGCAATGCCAGCGCCACAAGACCAAGGCCAAGCGCGCTCCAGGCCAGCACCGGACCGGCACGCGGCAGCGATGCGCCCAGCGCCAGGGCACGCACCGCGTCGGTCCACAGCGCGAGCGGATTGAGCGCCGTCAGAACCTCCGCCCACGCGGCTTCGGGCAGCGGAAACAAAACCAGACTGGGCAGCAATGTGAGACGCAAGGCGGCGCCGGCCCCGGCGACACCGTCGCGCCACGGCGCCAGCCACAACGCCAGCAGCAGACCGACCGCGCCGGCCAGGACCAGTCCCGGAACCAGCAGGGCAAGCGCACGCGCCAGGCCGGCCGGGTCCCATGCGCCGCCCGCCGCGCCCAGCACGGCCAACGGCAGCAACACGGCCGCCCGGATCAGGGCGCGTCGGCCGGCTTCCAACGCGCCGGCCAGCATGCGCGACGCCGGCGCCAGACCGGGGCCGACGTGCTCGGCCAGGCCCCGGGCCGGAGCCAGCGTGGTCTCGACCAGCAGGCTCCAGGTCAGATAGCCCAGCGCGGCATAGACCAGCGGAGCGGTGCCGTCGGCCGGGGCCGGCAGGGCGCCGCTGGCCACCAGCGGCAGAAATACCAGCAGCGGCCACAGTGGACTCAACACCTCTCCCAGCGGACCAAGCGCGCCCCGCCGCAGGCGCGCCAGCCGGGCGCGCCGGACCAGGGCACCGGCGACCCGCAGGGTGATCAGGAAGGACAAGATGGACAAGACGGACGAACCGGCCGCGCTCAGGGCAGCAGGGGCGACCATGCCGGGTCGGAGGCATCGGTCGGGGTGCGAACCGGCCGCTCGTTGTGGCCGGTCAGGTCTATACTGTAGAGCCGCGCCGACCCGCCCGGCTGCTGGCGGAAGAACATCAGCACGCGCCCGTTGGGCGCCCAGGTCGGGCCTTCCACAAGATAACCGTCGGTCAGGATGCGCTCCCCGCTGCCGTCGGGCTTCATGACTCCGATGTGGAAGCGGCCGCCGGACATCTTGGTGAAGGCGATCAGATCACCACGCGGCGACCACACCGGAGTTGCATAGCGGCCATTGCCGAAGCTGATGCGCTCCACCCCGCCACCGCCGGCGTTCATGACGTAAATCTGCTGAGCGCCGCCCCGGTCGCTGTTGAAGGTTACGCGCCGCCCGTCGGGGGAAAACGAGGGCGAGGTGTCGATGGCCGGATTGGTGGTCAGCCGCTGACTCTGGCGGGTGCGCAAATCCATGACGTGGATGTCGGAGTTGCCGCCCTCGGCCATGCTCATGATGACCTTGTTGCCGTCCGGCGAGAAGCGGGGCGCGAAGGTCATGCCAGGGAAGTTGCCCAGCAACTCGCGCCGGCCGGTGTCGATGTTGAACAGGTACACCCTGGGCACGCCCTCGTAGTAGGACATGTAGGTGATTTCCTGCGCCGTCGGCGAGAAGCGCGGGGTCAGCACCAGCGCCTCGCCCTGGGTCAGATAGCGCACGTTGGCGCCGTCCTGGTCCATGATGGTCAGGCGCTTGACCCGGTCGGTGCCCGGGCCGGTTTCGGCAATATAGACGATGCGGGTATCGAAATAGCCCTCCTCGCCCGTCAACGCCTTGTAGATCTCGTCGGCGACCATGTGCGCGGCGCGGCGCCAATTGCCCGGCTCGGTCACGATCTGGGTGCCGACAAGCTGCTGGCCGGCGAAAACGTCCCACAGCCGGAACCCGACCTGAAGGCGGCCGTCGGGCAGGTCCTGGACCTGGCCCTGCACCAGGGCCTCGGCGTTCAGCGTGCGCCAGTCGGCGAACCGGGGCCGTTCTTCCAGGTTGGCAAAGGTCTGGATGAAGGCGCCCGGGTCCAGCGGCCGGAACAGACCGGAGCCGCGCAGATCGCTGGTGATGACCTCGGTCACTTCCACCCCGCGCTCTCCGCCGGCGAAGTCCGGAAGGGCGATCGGAAGAGGGTCCTGGCGCCCGCCCGTGATGTCGATACGCACCTGGGCCAGAGCGGCCGGAGCCGAGGCCACCAGGATCGCCAGGGCCAGCATCAGCCAGACCAGCGGACGAAGCGCGGGAACGGAAACGACGTAACGCGAGCGGGGCATGGCGGCGGGCCTCATGTCTCCGGACGGAAGGAACGGTGGCGTTTCTTGATGCCCGGAAAATAGGGCATGATTGGGGCGCCCGCCGCCCCGGGCCGGCGCCGCCCGCCATCCCGGCTTGCCCCGCCGGCGTCGTCATGCCATCTCTAGCGGCCGCTTTGGCGGCCCCCCCCTTGCTGCTTGGAGACCCCGGCTCATGGCCCAGACGCTGTTCGACAAGATCTGGAAGGCCCATCTGGTGGACCGCCAGGACGACGGCACATGCCTGATCTATATCGACCGTCATCTGGTCCACGAGGTCACGAGCCCACAGGCGTTCGAGGGCCTTCGCCTGGCCGGTCGCACCATGCGCGCGCCCAAGGCGACCCTCGCGGTGGCAGACCACAACGTACCGACCACCGACCGCTCCAAGGGCATCGCCGACCCAGAAAGCGCGCTTCAGGTCCAGACGCTGGAGGACAACTGCCGCGACTTCGGGGTCGAATATCTGTCGATGGCCGACGCGCGCCAGGGCATCGTCCATATCGTGGGACCGGAACAGGGCTTCACGCTGCCGGGTTCGACCATCGTGTGTGGCGATTCGCACACCTCGACTCATGGCGCCTTCGGCGCGCTGGCCTTCGGCATCGGCACATCCGAGGTGGAGCATGTGCTGGCCACCCAGACCCTGCGCCAGAGC
>CAYFTQ010000108.1:0-8127 GCA_964346035.1 uncultured Roseospira sp.
TCAATCGGTCCCGCATCGGGGCGGCCGAGAAGAAGCTCCAGTCGAACCCGTCGTAGGCGGGCGGGGCGAGGCGGATGGGGGGGGGTGAGACGGAGGTCGCTCCTTACCCACATGCCCTCCGCGGGGCACTGCCATGGACGGACGCGCATTATGCGGAGGGCGTCCGGCTCGAACAGATCGCCCGCCATGTCGGCCTCAGCCGGCGGCAGTTCCACGCGCGATTCCGCAAGGAAACCGGCCTTCCGCCCAACGAATACCGTCTCCGCAAGCGCCTGAACGCGGGCACCGACCTCCTGGCGCAGCAGGACCTGAGCGTGACCGAGATCGCGTTTCGCGTCGGCTTTTCCAGCAGCCAGTACTTCGCCACCGCCTTCAAGCGCATGTTCGGGTGTCCCCCCACACGCTACCGCGAACGCCACCTGTAAGAAGTCGCTTTTCGGCAAGCAGCCGGATGTTCAATTTTGAGTGCCGCTCAATCGCGATAGACGGAAGCGAATGTTCTGCTAGGCTGGGTTCACTGTGCTCGTCAAGGTGGCTTTTGAAAGCACGAAAGCCCATGTGCTTGCAGTTCTTGCGACGAAAACGAGGAGGCAGCGATGATTGCGAAGCGGATGCTTCTGCTGGTGGTTTTCTTTGGAGGATGGATCGGGATGACCCCTTTGTGCGCTGCTGAACCCGGTGGCTTGCCGGCCGAGGAAGAGTTTGGGCAAGCCGCCGCCCTCCCATGGAGGCCGGCCTTTGCCGAACCGGGCGCCGATGACTGGCAGTCGCGCTGGCACCTGGATGGCAAGGAAGCCACGATCCAGCCTTGTGCCGGCGGCTTCGACTTCGCCGCAGGCCCCCAGGCCGGCAAGAACGCACACATGGCGGTGCTCTGGACGCGCCAGAGCTTTGCCGGCGATGTGCGCATCTCCTACGACTACACCCGCCTGGATGAGGCGGAGCACTACGTCACCATTCTCTACATCCAGGCCACCGGGACGGGGCTGGGGCCGCATGAAAAGGACATCCTGGCCTGGGCGGACCGGCGCACCGTCCCCACCATGTCGAAGTACTTCGAGCATATGAACCTGCTGCACATCAGCTACGCTGCGATGGCCACGCCCCAGATGTTGGCCCGCGGTGCGGACGACCGCATGTACATCCGCGCCCGGCGGTACCCGATACCGGCGGGTGGCCGCTTCGACGACATCGTGCTGCCGCCAGACGACTACGACCAGGAGCTCTGGCAGACCGGCGTCAAGCACCACGTGGACGTGATCAAGCGCGGCCCCTACCTGATGATGAAGGTGACGCCGGAGGGGGGCGAACCCCGGATCATGCGCTGGGACGCCACCGGCTGGCCGCCCATTACCGAGGGGCGCATCGGTTTGCGCCATATGGCAACCCGCTCGGCCCGGTATGAGAACTTCACGGTACAATCTCTGCCCGACGCTGCGCCGCCGGTCGCGCAGAGCTGGAAGAACATGCGCAGCGTGGAGGACGTGGTCGCGGCCTACCCCGAACGGATCACCGGGATGCTGGGCGCCCTCGACCTGACGCGCCCGGGCCTGGAGACAGTGGCCAGGGCGCATGCGGATGGCGACACGGTCGGAGCGTGCAAGGCGCTGCTGGACTACTACCGCACCTGTAACTCAGGCGCCTGGCTGCGCAACCCGAGCGCCGAAGCCAGCCCCGGACTGCTTGAGAAGGCGGACAACTATCTCGACGACATCTACATCGGGCATGACGGCCCGGGCAGGATGCCGCGCACGGCCAACGGGCACCTGGCATGGGGCTATACGGGGCCACGCACCGACCAGGGTTTTCGCTCCCGGGTGAACCGGCACAGTCACATCTCAACCCTGATGAAGGCCTATCTGGCGACGGGCGAAAGCAAGTATCTCGACCGCCTGGATCAGGACATTCGAGACTGGATCATTGCCGCCGACGGGCGGATTACCCCGTGGGCGACGGGGCCGCTGGATCCCGGCAACCGTCTGCCGCACTGGACGCGCGTCTTCTACGGGCTGCAGCAGGAAGCGGGGTTCACCGACGCAGCCCGGCTCCTGATGCTGGTGGCCATTCCGGCGCAGGCCGAATTCCTGCTCGCGAACCCCGGCGGCATGAACTGGGTGACCATGACGCAACTCGGCGCCATGATCTGCGGCCTGGGCTGGCCCGAATTCGAGCAGGCGCAGGACTGGGCCGACCGGAGCCTGGCCGCCCTGCAGGAAAACGCGGAGACAACCGTCTATCCCGATGGCGCCCAAAAGGAGCTGACAGCGGCGTACCACATGGTTTCGGTCAGCCGCTACCAGAGGGCCATCGAATTGCTGCAACAGGCGAACCGGCCCGTTCCAGAACCGCTCCGAGAAACGACCCGGCGCATGTGGGATTACATGGCCGCGGTGGTGCGCCCCGACGGCACCCGGCCGATGAACAACGACTCCGGCCGGGGGGTAAACGCGGATGAGCTTGAACGATTGGCCGGGCCCTACAACCGACCGGACTGGCTCTATATCGCCAGCAACGGCGAGCGCGGGGAGCGTCCGGACGGTCCGCCGTCACGCTTTCTCCCTTGGGCGGGTCAACTGATCAGCCGCAGCGGCTGGGGCAGCGACGCGCATTGGGGATTTTTCGATGTGGGCCCCGTCGGCATGCGCGGCCATCGGCATTTTGATCACGGTCACCTGAGCATCACCGCCCACGGCCGGTACATCCTGGTGGACAGTGGTCGCTTCGCCTATTCCGGCCCCCTGGCGGATCGGTTCCGCCGAACCTATGCGATGCACACCCGCGGACACAACACCATTCTGTTCAACGGCGGCGGCCAGATCGGCGGCCCGGAAGCGGCGACGCATCCGCATCCGCTGGCCAGCGTACAGGAACGCCTGGATTTCGCGATGGGCGCCTATGCCGGTGCTTTTGAAGGCCAATTGTTCGGCCTGCGTCACACCCGCGCCAACGTCTATGTACGGGACGTGGGCTGGTTAGTGGTCGACTGGGTGGAAGGCAACGGCGCACACTGTCTCGAGCCGCTCTGGCATTTTCACCCCGCCTGCAGCGTGGAACTCGACGGCGTGGCCGTGGTGAGTACCGACGCCGGCGCGGGGAACCTGCGCATCCAGCCGGTCGGCGACACGGACTGGCGGGTCGAAGTGGTCGAGGGACAGGAGAAACCCCACCCACAGGGATGGTACAGCCGGAATTACGGCATGGCCGAACCTTCGCCCTGCGCCGTCTACCGCACAACCACAGAGGGGAATGCACTCTTCGCCTGGGTCCTCACGTCCGGTCGCGACACGCCCGCCCCGGCCGCGGTGGCGTGGATCGAAGCGCCGGCCGGCGTCGCTCGCCTGCAGGTGGAATGGCCCGGGGAAGCGGCCCGGAGATTCACCGTGGTCATGGACGAAAATGCCATGCCGGTGGCGCTGGATCAAGGCCGCAAGCTCTTCGCGCGGCTGCTGGTGGAGGAAGAGAACAAGGCCCCCGTGGTCGCGTGCGGCTGGCTCGAAAAAGAGGGCGAGAAGCTGGCCGCCGATCCCCTGCCGGTCGAACCGGCGCTGCAGGATCTGGCGGCCAAGCTTGCAGTCAGGTCCGCAGTCGAAGACACGAGCGCACCGGGCGCACTCTTCAAGTTGCCGTTGAACAACGCCCGTTTCGAACAACCGCTGACCATCAAGCTGGCGCCGGCAGCGGACAATGGAGCGGGCTGGCGCCTGGAGGGATTTCCGGACAAGTTGGCCCTGGCGACGGGACAGTCGCGGACACTGGATGTCCGGGCGACCTGCCCGGCCGCCGCGCCCCGCTATCCGCTGCCCGAAGTGGACGTGGCGTTCCAGGTGGCGGAAGAGGAAGGGGGCCGGATGCTGACGGCGGTGAAGCGCCTTGCCCTACCCCTCATCGCCGGCAAGCCGCGCGTGCCGGTAGAATCCGTCACGGCCGCTCCCGCCATCGACGGCGTCCTGGAGGATACGCCCTGGCGGCGCGGGGCCGACGTGCCCGCGTTCGGCCGCATGGACCTGGTCCGCGACCCGACGCCGCGCACGCGGGCCTGGCTGGCCGCCGACGACACCGCCCTGTACGTGGCGTTCGTTTGCGACGAGCCAAAGATGACGGATCTGAACACCAACGCGACCAATCGTGACGACGCCGTCTTCCGGGACGACTCGGTGGAGATCCTGCTCGAGCCCGACGGCGACGGCAAGGGGCGGGACTACTACCAGGTGGCCGTGAGCGCCGCCGGCGTCGTCTTCGACGGGAAGGGCTTCGACAACCAGGTGAATCTGCCGGGTCTCAAGGCAGCCACGGCCCGGCAGGACGGCGCCTGGACCGCGGAGATCGCCATCCCCTGGGCCGACCTGGGTCTGGACGGTCCGCCGCGGGAGGCCGGACTCCTGCTCTGCCGCAACCGCTACGCCGGCGGCAAGGGAGAGATCTTCCAGTTCCCCGTCAGCCCGAAGGGCAACCATCAGCCGGACCATTTCGCGCATCTTGTCTTTCATCGACAGCCGTAACGTCTGCTAAGGAGCAACCCATGCATGCCCCGCCCACGCCCATCCACGCGCGCCGCCCGGCCGGGAGCCGTGCGCTCTGCTTTCTTCTCTACGGGCTGATCGCCTGGTTCGGGTGCGGCGGCGACGCCGCAGCCGGAGAAGAGGCGGAGCGCGGTCGCACGCAGAATACGCTCCTGCGCGTCGTTCCCGCGCCGGGAGAGGTCGGCGTCGACGGCCGGCTGAACGAGTGGGACCGTTCGGGGCAGATCTTTCTCTGCACGGATCTGGCCCTGCAGAAGAAGCGGCAGAGCGCCCATGCCATGGCCATGTACGACCGCGAGGCGTTGTACCTCGCGCTGGATGTGCGCGACCCCACCCCGCTGAACAATCCCGTGGACCCGAACGAACAGCCCGGCGAGGGGTGGCGCGGCGACTGCCTGCAGGTGCGACTGGCCGTGCCGACCGATGAGGGGAACAAAGCGGTATACTTTCTTGATAGCTGGTATTACGCAAAAGGACAGAAACCCGCGCTGATGCTGCAGCCGCAGTCGCCCCGCCGTGAGCAGACCAATGCTCTGGAGCACGGCGGTGCGGCGGCGTTCCGCAGACACGAAGACGGCGGCGGCTATGTGCAGGAATTGCGCCTGCCATGGGAACTGCTCGGCGTGGCCGACCGCGTCCAACCCGGTTTTGAGTTCATTATGGGGCTGGAAATCGTCGGCGGCAAGAATGGGCGGGAATCGGCCCCGTTCCGCCTGGCCGATCTGGTGGCCTGGCAGGGCGCGCCGGTGAAGGCATTTTTCCTGCACCCGGAGCGCTGGGGCAAAGCACGGTTGACAACTGAAGGGGATTTGGAAATGGCGGCATATGATACATGGAAGAACGAAGCGGGCGGTCCGCTTCCGCTGCGGCCCATCAACTGGGCCGAGGGACTGATCGAACCCTTCTTTCATGGCGCGCTATCGGCCTTCGATGCCTGGGCCATTGATGACGGCCAGGCCCACGGCCTGAAGGTTCAGCCGCCCGGTATTGTGGGCACGGAAATCTCCTGGCAACGTGCACCCGCAGACGGGTTGGCGCTGCGCATGAGCCGGAACTTCGCCGAGGCGGTGGACATAAGCCAATACGATCACCTGCTCCTTCACGCTTCGCTGCCGCCCGGCAGCCGCCTGCGCCTGGTCGCCGAAACCGATGCCGGTCAGCGCATACTGGAGCAGGAAGCATTGTCGGGCAGCCAGCGCGAGTACCACTTGCCGCTGGAGGGCGCCGATCAGCTCAACCAAGTAACCATCGCCATCTTCACCGACCGCGACGGCGCCGCCGCGGCGCGCCTGGGGTGGCTGGGCGTGCAGAACACCGAACGCCTGGAGGAACTACTGGCCCACTTCAAGCGCTTCGATAGTCGCTGGCAAGGGTATCTGCAGCATCCGAACTACCAGCCCAATTTCGAACCGCTTTACGGCCTGTTCATTACAAAGAACGAACTGGCCGAACTGCGACGCCGCCACGCCGCCTGGGTGGCGAAGCACGGCGAGTCGCCGCTGACGGAGCTGCGCGAACGCATGCTGTCCCTGACCCCCGAAGAGATGATCCGCCAGGCCGCCGGCAGTCCGGGCCGCTTCGGTCGCGACCGGGCTGTGGGCCACTCCGGCCCGGCGCAGCGCATGGCCTCGGCCGCCATCGCGGCGCTGATCCTGGAGGACAGAGAGTTGCTGCGCCACACGGTGCGTTACGCCATGGCCGTCTCCATGATCGACACGTGGGGCGACTCGTTTTATGAGATACTCCCCGGCAGCGTGCACGACCATCGCGCCTTCAACCACTCCAAGATCACGGAAGGCCTGTCCATCCTGCTGGACGCGGCCGGTGAGTTGATGACCAACCACGCCCGACGCCACCTGCTACGCCGCATCGCCAACGACGGGGTGAACTGGATCACTTACAACGCCTGGCGCTACGAGTACATCCACCACATGAACCAGCTCGCCTGGTTCAGCGACGGCTGGCTGGCCGGCTACGGCGTGCTGGCCCAGACCATGCCGCGCGTGAAGCCCTACGCCGACCTGGCCCATCAGAGCCTGTACGAAAGCATGGCCAATGTGATCCTTCCCGATGGCGGATACGAAGAAGGACCGGCCTACTTCGCTACCGTCGTGGGCCACGGCGGCGAGGGGCTGTACTACTACAGCCGCATGACCGGAAAGCCGCTGAGCGAGATCACGCCCGACAGCTTCCAGCGCACCGCCGACTTCGCAGAAGTAATCCGCTCCACTGACGACGAGCAGGATTTCATCCCCTTCGCCGACAGTTGGCGCCGCTTCCAGCGCAACGCAGGCGCTTTCATGGCGGCGCTCCTGCCGGAAAGCGCGTGGGTAAGCATCTACCGCAAGTCGCTGCAGCGTTCCGCCGCGCAGTTCCCGACCGATCCCATGGAGATGGCTCTGCAGCAGCAGATTCCCGAAGCGGGCCCCGAGCCGCGCCCCTTCGTGCAGATGGCAACCATGGGCCTGACCAGCAGCACCCGCAAGCTGGGCGATGAATGGGTCAAACTGCTGATCGTCACCAACAAGGACAAGGCCAGTCACAATCACGAGGACAAGGGTAGCTTCGTGCTCGAATTCGCCGGCCAGACCTTCGCCGCCGACGGCGGGCAGGTGGGCTACGACAATCCGCTGTGCCAGCTCATGAAGCACGCCCAGCGCCACAACCTGCTGCTCCCCACCGGCCTCGACGAGCGCCCCGCACCCACCCGCGACCTCGGCATCGTTCCGGACGCGCGGGGGGACGGGACCGCGTTCCACGCGGAGATGGACCTTTCGCCGCGCTGGGAAGGCATCTACACACAGTGGCGCCGCACCATCGATTCGCCCGCACCGGACCGCTTCGTCATCACCGACACCTACGCGCTCGCCCGCGGGGACGGGGTGGAGTTCTGCTGGAACACCTTCCTGCCGGTGGCGGTGGACGAAGGCGCCGGCACCGTCACCATCACCGGCGAACGCGGCCGGGCGGTGATCACGATCCCGGACCACTGCACGGTGCGCGTCGACGAGCTCGCCATGCCGGACGACCCGCCGCAACGCCGCATCGTTTTCGCGCGATCGGGCGATTCCGGCTGTCTGGAGGTGCGGGCGCGGTTGCACGGCAACGGAGACTGAGCGCAGCGCCCGTCGTGCTGCCATGCCATGGGCGTCGGCCCGAGATTCCCCGGGCGGATCGGGCGGGTTTCTGCTATCCTGCCTGCGAGCCGCCGTCGAAAAGGAGACGCCGAGATGCCGGAATCCACGGGGCGATTGGAAGGCGCCGTCAGCGAAGCCCTGGTCAAGTTCGAAAAGGAATACATGGGGCGGGGCCCCCACGGAAACGCGCACCTTCATCCTTGAAGACATGATCATCGTTCGCCTCCGCGGCGTCATCACCCGGGCCGAGTTCCACCTGGCGGGTGGCCACGATAGCTCTGCTATCGTGGTGCGTAGGCACAAGCGGTTGACGTTGTTTGTTGTCATTCCTCATCCTCTCATCATGGCAGTCCGCTTGCGACTCCGTGGTCACGATAGACGAGCTATCGTGACCACCCATCACTCGGTGCCACCCGCCCATTTCGTCGTCGCCGGCGACCCACGCGTGCGGCAAGAGCGCCCCGCGCGCG
>CAYFTQ010000109.1:0-1883 GCA_964346035.1 uncultured Roseospira sp.
ATACCCTTGGTCGCCATCACGCCGGGCACGGCGCAGCCGCCGGCGAACACCCCGCCCAGGATGAAGGGCAGCGTCGATTGGCCGTGCAGGCCGAAGCGGTGCAGGATGCGGTCCAGGATAAAGGCGATACGCGCCATGTAGCCGCTGTCCTCCAGGATCGCGATCAGCGCGAACAGGATCAGGAAGATCGGCACGTAGTTCAGAAGGGCGTTGGCCGAATCGACCATCCACAGGCCCATGGATCGCGCCACCGGGTCGTGCAGAAAGCCGGCAGAGGGCAGCACTGCGCCGGCCAGGTCCCGGAATCCGGCCAGCAACGGCCAGGTGACCTTGGTCAACTCGTAGCCCTGAACGATGGAAAGCTGATAGATCACCCACACCGTCAGCACCAGGAAGACCGGCGCCATCCATCGGTTCAGCAATACGCGGTCGATACGCTCGGTCAGCGGCAGGCGGGCGCCATCGCCGCGCGTCGTGCCGGTGGCGACAATATCGCCGGCCAGATGGTCGCGGCAGGCGGCGATATGGTCGCCGACGGACAGACCCTTGCGGGCTTCGAAGGCCTCGGCCGCGCGCGCGGCCTCGTCCAGCAGGCCGTGAGCGTTGCCAACATGAGCCCGCAGCAGGCGCTCGGCCTCGTCGTCGCCTTCCATCAGGCGTGCCGCCAGCCAGCGCGCCGAAACCTTGTCGGTGATGGTCGGCAGGTCGGCGATGCGGGCCTGAAGCGCCGCCACGTCATCTTCCAGGTCGCCATAGTTCAGTGTGGCCGGCGCAATGCGGTCGCGCCGGCCGGCGACATCGCGAATGACCGCGCGCAGGGTGTCGCGGCCGATGCCCTTGTGCCCGACAACCGGCACCACGGGCGCGTTCAGCCGCTCCGACAGGATGTCCAGATCGAACGTCAGGCCGCGGCTTTTGGCGACGTCGGTCATGGTCAGGGCGACCACCACCGGAAAGCCCATCTCCAGCAACTGAAAGGTCAGGTACAGCCCGCGCCGAAGGTTGGTGGCGTCCACGACGTTGACAACCAAATCCGGCTGTTCGTCGCGCAGGAAGGCGCGCGTCACCCGCTCTTCCAGCGAGAACGAGGTCAGGCTGTAGGTCCCGGGCAGGTCCACGAGTTCGACCGCCAGATCGCCGTCGCGGTAGCGCCCGCTCTTCTTGTCCACGGTCACGCCGGGATAGTTGGCGATGTGCTGGCTCAGGCCCGTCAGGGCATTGAACAACGTGGACTTGCCGCAGTTGGGCTGGCCCGCCAGGGCAACGCGGATGCGGCTGGGGAGATCGGCCATCGGGAGACCTTTCAAGACAAGACCGGAGCGGTGCGCGGCTGGAGCGGCGACGATCCTAATGCGACGGAACAGCGTTCGAACCCGTATCGTCCAGTGGGCTCGGCGGCAAGGGAAGGCAGGGCTCGCCGGGCGCGGCGTGAACCTCGACAGTGATATGGACCAGGTCCGGCTGGTCGTGCAGCAGGGCCTTGTAGTGCTCCGGCGGGCGCGGCCAGTGCGAGACCACCGCCACGATGGCCGACACGGCGCCCGGCCGGACGCTCCAGACATGCAGGTCCGACACGCGGTTGTCGGCGTCGGCCTCGATGGCGGCGCGGATTGCGCTCGCTCGCGCCGGGTCCACCGCTCCGTCCAGCAACACCCGTCCGGTGTCGCGCGTCAGACCCACGGCCCAGCGGACAATCACGGCGGCCCCCACCACGCCCATGACGGCGTCGGCCCAGGCCCAACCGAACAGTTTGCCGGCGAGCAGCGCGCCGATGGCCAGCACCGAAGTCAACGCATCGGCCAGGACGTGAAGATAGGCCGCGCGGACGTTGTGGTCCACGTGGGGAAAGGCATCGTGGTCATGGCGCCGGGCGTGCCCATGGG
>CAYFTQ010000109.1:1983-8078 GCA_964346035.1 uncultured Roseospira sp.
TGATCGTGCGCGCTGGCGTGCAGCAACCGCGCACTGACGAGGTTCACCATCAGGCCGATGGTGGCGACCATCATGGCCTGGTCGAACGCGATCGGAAGGGGATTGAGCAGGCGCTGTCCCGATTCCCAGATCATCAGGACGGCCACCAGGCCGAGCGCGATGGCGCTGGCGAAGCCGCCCAACGCGCCGGCCTTTCCGGTTCCGAACGTGAAGCGGTCGTCGGCGGCGTGGCGGCGATCGAAGGCGTAGGCGGCCAGGGTGATCCCCAGGGCCCCGACATGGCTGGCCATGTGCCAGCCATCAGCCAACAGGGCCATGGAGTTGAACATGTGTCCCGCGACGATCTCCGCGACCATGGTCACACCGGCGAGGGCGAGCACCCACCGGGTGCCGATCTCGCCGGTGCTGATCTCGGGAACCCGCCGCAGGGCGCCGTCCTGACGATAGAGGTCTGCGTGATGAATGTGCATGCTAGAGTGCCACCGTTCTCACTCCATGGGAGGGCCTCGCTCCACTGGCCCCCCCGACACCGGCGGGCGAACCGCTCCGGGCCGGCCGCCGGTGTCTGGCGGATGCTACTTCATATCGTAGGCGCGGACCCACAGGACCGCATCTTGCGACATCTCCTTGCCCTCGTGCTCGGCCACCGGACCGGAGCCGAGCGCCGCGAAGCCCCAGAAGCCGGCCTTGGGCACGCCGAAGGTAAAGACACCATCGGCATCGGTGATGGCCACCAGCGCGCCGCCCGGCAGCGGTTCGGCGGTCGGGTCGGCGGGCCGGTTGGTGTCCATGTCCGGCGGCGCGGCCATGTACTCGATCTCGATCTCGGCGCCGGCCACCGGCTTGCCGTCAGACAGCACCACGCCCGAGAACGTCGAGCCGGCAATCAGGTTGGTCGGCTTGTTCAGCGGCACGATCTCGGTCGGCAGGCCGACGGGCTCGTGCCAGCCGGTGGGAATGCCGCCCTTGTTCAGCAGGCTCTTGGTGATCTGCTGAATGTAGATGTCCTCGCTTTCCTCATAGTAGGGCGCGGGCGTGAAGGCCACGATATAGTCGCCGTTGCGCTTGACCGGAATGGTCGCCTCATAGCCCTGGGCCTCGTTGTGGGCGGCGGGGAAGGTGACGGCAGACAGGCGGTCGGTCAGGTCCATCTTCTCGCCCTTGAAATAGACCGCCAGCTCTTCCGGGGCGGTCATGTCCATGGCGTGGCCGTTTTCCATCGGGTGCCAGAAGAAGAACTTCATCGGCACGTCACCGGGACGGTCCAGGTTGACCTCGGGCGTATAGGCAAGCTGGAAATGAGCGAGCGCAGGCGCCGCCGACAGCATCAAGGCGGTCGCGGCGGCCATCATGGTACGGGTCATCGTTGCAAACTCCAGTCTTTTCGATAGGGACAGGCGATCAGTAGATCTCGTTCGCCGGGACGTTGATCTGGTGGCCTTCACCGGCGTCGAACTGCACGCTGTAGTCGCCCTCCGGCATGTCGAAGATGAACTCGCTGTTGGCGTCCATCTTGCCTTCCTGAAGGGCCGCGCCGGTTTCGTCGAGCACGCTCACCGGAACGCCGGAGGCGGACGAGCCGTCCGAGAAGCCGGCCTCGCACAGAACGGTGCCGTCGCCGTTGTCGTAGCAGGAGAACAGCGGCGTATGAGCCAGCGCAGCCCCGGCCGGGGCCAGCATCAGGGCGGCGCCCAGGGTCAGGGCGGGCAATCGAAGCATTGATTTCATTGTGAACTCCACTCACGGATAGAATCGGAACGGGACGGCGCGATTTCGGCTTGCTCCTGGCGAAGCGCCTGGAGGATCGGGTCGTTCGGAGCGGCCCGTAGGCGCCGGGCCATCGACCAGGCGGTCTTGTAGCTGACACCGCAGGTACGCTGGATGCGGGCCGGCAGCCCGCGACCGGGATCGTCAAGGAACAGCGCCATGGCGCGCAGCCAGAGCACGGTCGCCACGTTGGAGCGTTCCAGAACCGTGCCGCGGCGCGCCGAGTACGGCTTGCGGCAACGGGCGCACTTGAACCGCACTCCGCCGGAGCGCTCGCATACCATTCGGTAGGCATGACGCGCGCCGCAGTGCGGGCATACCGGCCCACGCCGGGGCCAGCGCAGGGTCTCCAGCCTTGCTTCGACATCGCCGCCCCTGTCGAGAGACGACAGGTCAGCCTGGTGGACTGTGGCAAGGGTGACGCAGGACATGGGACGTTATCACCGACTGGAGAAGCTCTCAGGGGAATGCACCGACACCGGTGCAACGCCGAAACCCCATGTCAGGCACGCTAGTGGAAATGGGACTTATTCGCAACAAAAGCCCGGACCCTGGGTGGGGGCACTGCCAGGCTCTTTTTCAAGTTCTAGAACAAGCTTTTAAAGCCGCCGGCAGGACGCTGCCGCGAAAGCCGAGCGAAAAAATGGGTCACCAAACGCAACACTGCACGCCGCCCGAAGGATGACCGTTTTCAGCGGCCGGCCGGTGCGTCCCTGGTGTCGCTCTGCGACACCGGGCGGGTTCAGGCCAACGGGTACAGGCAGCGCGCCAGCCCGGGCCGCGAGGCGACATCGGCCAGCCCGGGCGCGGAGGTGGCGCAGTCCGGCCGCGCCCATGGACAGCGAGTGTGGAACTCGCACCCCTGGGGCCGGTTGAGCAGCGAGGGCACCTCGCCCGAAAGCTCGATTCGCTCCTGGCGGGCGTCCGGGTCCGGTTCCGGGTTGGCGGCCAGCAGGGCGCGCGTATAGGGATGGGCTGGCGCCGAAAAAATGTCGTCAACCGCCCCGACCTCGACCAGACGGCCCAGGTACATGACCCCCATGCGGTCGGCGACATGGCGCACGATGTTCAGGTTGTGGGTGATGATCAGCATGGCCACGCCCAGGTCGGCCCGCAGCATGTTGAGCAGGGTCAGGATGTCGCCCTGGACCGAGACGTCCAGCCCGGCTGTCGGCTCGTCCGCCAGGATCAGGCGCGGCGACAGCGCCAGCGCACGCGCCACCCCCACCCGCCGGGCCTGGCCCCCCGAAAGCTGATGCGGGTAGCGGTCCAGGACGGCGGTCGTCAGTCCCACCATCTCCAGCAGCCGGCGCGCTTCCGCCGCCGGGTCGGCGCAGGCCACGCCATGTATGCGCATCGGCTCCAGGATCAGGCTTCGGACCGTCATGCGCGGCGACAGCGAACCGACGGGGTCCTGGAACATCATGGCCATTTGGCGGCGCAGGGGTTTCCAGGCCGGGCTGTCGTGCAGGGCGACGCCATCGAACCAGGCGCGTCCGTCGGCGATCGGCAGCAGGCCGTTGATGGCGCGCGCCAATGTCGTCTTGCCGGAGCCGCTTTCACCGACCACGGCGAAGGTTTCCCCGGGCGCGATCTCAAGCGAGACCCCGGCGACGGCCGTGACCTCGCGCGCTTCCGGCGGGGTGAGCAGGGCGCGCGGGCCGGAAACGACCGGAAAGCGGACCGACAGATCCTCGATGCGCAGCAAGGAGTCTTGGCTCATACGGTCCGCCCCTCGGAACCGCCCCGTTCCGCCGTCGCGTGGTGGCACAACGCCCAGTGATCGGGCGCCACCGTGACCGGCGATGGCGCGGCGGCGGCACAAACCCCGGTGGCCCTGTCACAGCGCTCGCGGAAGACGCAGCCGGCCGGGGGATGGATCAGGTTGGGCAGATCACCGGCAATCGAGGGCAGCGCCCGCCGTCTTTCGCGGATGCGGCCGGGGTCGCACTCGAAGAGCATGCGGGTATAGGGATGCGCTGGCGTGTGGAACACGGCGCGGACCGGGCCTTCCTCCACCGCCTCGCCGGCGTACATGACCACCACCCGGTCACACAGCTCGGCGATGACTCCCAGGTGGTGGGAGATGAACAGGATGGCGCAGCCGATATCCGCCTGAAGGTCCTTCAGCAGGTGAATGATCTGAACCTCTAGGGTGGCATCCAGGGCCGTCGTGGGCTCGTCTGCGATCAGCAGCGAGGGCCGCATCATCAGCGCCATGGCGATGGCCACGCGCTGGCGCATGCCGCCGGAGAACGCGTGCGGATACGCCGACAGCCGCGCCGCCGGGTCGGGGATGCCGACGCGACCCAGCATGTCCACCGCGCGGGCACGCTTCTCCGCGCGCGAGATGGGCTCGCGGTGCTGGATGTCGGTCATCTGGCGGCCGATGGTCAGAACCGGATTGAGCCCGGTCATGGGGTCCTGGAACACCACCGAGATATCGCGACCGCGCACCGTGCGCATGTCGGCCTCGCTGGCGCTGGCCAGGTCGCGCCCGCCCAGGTGCATGGCGCCCGAGGTGATCTCGGCGTTCTCGGACAGCAGGCGCAGGATGGCGCCGATCAGGGTGGACTTGCCGCAACCGGATTCGCCCACCACACCGACGATGCGTCCGGCCGGCACGGCCAGATCCACGGAGCGCAGGGCCTGAAGCCGGCCCCGGCTGGTGTGATAATCCACCGACAGGTCCGTCACGGTCAGGGCGTCGCCGACGCGAGCGCCCTCGCCGCCGTTCCTGTCCGCGGCATTGTCCGTGGCGGTGGCGCGAACCGGGCTCATCGCTCGCGCCTCAGCTTGGGGTCCAGGACATCGCGCAGGGCCTCTCCCAGGAAGGTGAAGCCCAGCGTCACCAGGATCAGGGGCGCGCCGCCGGCAATGATCAGCCAGGGCGTGTTTCGGATGTAGTCGAAGCCATCCTTGAGCGTGGCGCCCCAACTGGGCGTGCCCGGCTCGACACCAACACCCAGAAAGCTCATGCCGGCCTCGATGGTAATGACCACCGGCAGGTTGATGGCCGCCAGGATGAAGAACGGCCCCAGCACGTTGGGCAGAACATGGCGCCCGATGATGCGCCCCGGGCCGGCGCCCATGGAGCGCTCGGCGGCGATGAACTCCTTATGGCGCAGGCTCTGGGTCTGGGTGCGGGCGACGCGGCCATACTCGCTGAAAGAGGTCAGCACCACCACGACAATGACCGTACTCAGGCCACGCGGCATCAGGGCGGACAGGGACAGCGCCAGGATGATGGTCGGATAGGCCCTCAGCGTGTCGAACAGGAACAGGATGGCGTTGTCCAGCCAGCGCGGCCCGAAGCCGGCGATCATGCCCAGGGTCAGGCCCAGCACGGCGGCGACGCCGACCGCCGTCAGCCCGACGAACAACGCGATGCGTCCGCCCTGCAACAGGCGCGAGAAGGTGTCGCGACCCAGGTTGTCGGTGCCCAGCCAGTGCGCCGCCGACGGCCCGGAAAAGCGGTTCATGATGTCCATGGCCTTGTAGTCGTAAGGCGCCAGGACATTGGCGAACAACGCGCCAAGGACCAGCACGCCGATAATGACCAGGGCCAGAACGGCCAGCGGATCACCGAGCAGGCGGCCGGCCACGGTATGGCGGAAGGCCATGCGATCGGGATCGGAGGCGGCGGGCTTGATCATGTCAGCGTTTCTCCCTGTGACGAGGGTCCAACAGGGCGTTGATGAAATCCGCCGTCAGGGTACACAGCACGAAAAACGCGATGGCGATCAGCATGGAGCCCATGACAACCGGATAGTTCCGCGAGATCACGGAGTCATAGATCAGGCGGCCGATGCCGGGGCGCGCGAACACGATCTCCGCGAACACGGCGCTGGACAGCAGCCCGCCGACGCCGACGCCCAGCACCGAGACCGCCGGCAGGATCGCCACCCGCAGTGCGTAGTCATAGACCACCTTGCGCCGGGGCAGCCCGAAGGCGCGCGCGGTGCGGATGTAGGTCTCGCCCATCACCTCCAGCATGGAGGCGCGCACGATGCGCGCGATATACCCCACCCAGGCCAGTCCGATGGCCAGCGCCGGCAACACCAGGTGGTGGAGCTGGTCCAGCGGGTCGCCGCGTTCACCCGCGCCGATGGCCGGGAACCACTTCAGGGTGACGGCAAAAAACAGCAGACTCCACAACGCCACCACGAACGACGGCGCCGCCAGCATGCCCACCGACAGCATACCGGTCAGGCGGTCCAGCCAGGTGTTGCGATGCACCGCCGAGAACGCACCCAGCAGGATTCCCAGGCTGGCGGACCAGGCGATGGCGGTCAGGATCAGGGCCAGGGTGTAGGGCAGCGCATTGA
>CAYFTQ010000110.1:0-8063 GCA_964346035.1 uncultured Roseospira sp.
GACGTCGAGTTGATCGCGCCGGCCGATCCCAACGACCCGCCCAAGCTGGTGGCCGCCGGCAAGGCGGAGATTGCGGTTTCATACCAGCCTCAGTTGCATGTTCAGGTCGCGCAGGGCCTGCCGCTGGTCCGCATCGGCACGCTGGTCGCTACCCCGCTGAACTCTGTGGTGGCGCTGGCCGATGGCCCCATCCAGTCGTTGGCGGACCTGAAGGGGCGCACGGTGGGCTATTCCGTGGGCGGGTTCGAGGACGCCCTTCTGGGCGCCATGCTGGCCGATGCCGGGCTGAGCCTGGACGACGTGACGCTTGTCAATGTCAACTTCAGCCTGTCGCCGTCCATCCTGTCCGGCCAGGTGGATGCGGTGGTGGGCGCTTTCCGCAACTTCGAGCTCAACCAGATGGACATTGTCGGCCAGCCCGGCCGCGCCTTCTTCCCCGAGGAACACGGCGTGCCGCCCTATGATGAACTGATCCTGGTGGCCAACACAGAGCGCCTGGACGACCCCCGTCTGGTCCGGTTCATGCGCGCGCTGGAGGCGGCGACACACTTCCTGATCAACCACCCGGACGAGTCCTGGGACACCTTCGTCGCCGCCTATCCCGACCTGGACGACGAGTTGAACCGGCGCGCCTGGGCCGACACCCTGGCGCGCTTCGCGCTCCGCCCGGCGGCGGTGGACGGGCCGCGCTACGCCGCGTTTTCGGCCTTCCTGGCGGACCAGGGGCTGATCGAGGCGCGCCAGGACCCGGAAACGCTGGCCGTGGACGTGCGCGTGGAGTAGACGGGGGCCCATGACCCCCGCCGCCCGCCTTCAGGCCGCCCTTGAGTTGATCGAGGCGATCGCCGCCGACCCCCGCCCCGCCGACGCCGTGGCGCAAGGCTTCCTGCGGGCTCGCCGCTATATGGGGGCGGGGGACCGGCGCGCCGTCAGCGCACGCGCCTATGGGCTGTTGCGGCGTCACGCCCGGCTGGGCTGGTGGACCGGCAACGGCGGCCCGCGCGATCGCCTGATAGCCGACCTGGTGCTGTCGGACGGCCTGTCGGTCAAGGCCGTGGGCGAGATGTTCACCGGCCGCGGGCACGATCCGGCTCCGCTGAGCGCGGCCGAGCGCGACCTCGCCCGGCGCCTTCAGGGCCAGCCGCTGGCGCCCCCGGAGATGTCCGAGGCGGCGCGGTGGGAAGTGCCCGACTGGCTGCTCGGCCGTCTGACCGCCAGCCTGGGCGACGACTGGCGCGCGGCCCTGGCCGCGCTGAATGCCGAGGCGCCGCTGGACCTGCGCGCCAACGCCCTGAAAACAGACCGTGACGGTGCCCGTGCCGCCTTGGCGGAGGCTGGTATAGAGGCCACCAACGGACCGCTGGCGCCGCTGGCGTTGCGCGTCGGCGAGCGGGTGGCGCTGGCCGCCTCGGCGCCGTTCCGCGACGGGCTGGTGGAGGTGCAGGACGCCGGCTCCCAGCTTGCCGCCGCGCTGGTCGGCGCCCGGCCGGGCGAGGCCGTGTGCGATCTGTGCGCCGGCGCCGGTGGCAAGACGCTGGCCCTGGCCGGCGCCATGGCCAACCGGGGCCGGCTGGTGGCCTGCGATGTCTCCGCCCCCCGGCTGGATCGCGCCCGCGTGCGCCTGCGCCGGGCCGGGGCGCATAATGTCACCCTTCGCGTTCTCGACGACAGCGCCGGCAAGTGGCTGAAGCGTCAGGCCGGCACCTTCGCCCGCGTGCTGGTGGATGCGCCGTGCAGCGGAACCGGTGCCTGGCGCCGCAACCCGGATGCGCGCTGGCGACTGGCGCCGGATTCCCTGGTCAGCCTGGCCGCCGAGCAGGACGCCATCCTGGCGCGGGCCGCCCGGCTGGTGGCGCCGGGCGGGCGGCTGGTCCATGTCACCTGCTCGTTGCTGGTCGAGGAGAACGAGGAGCGCATCGCGGCCTTCCTGTCCGGCGCGGCCGGTGCCGGCTTCAGCGCCCTGCCGATCCACAAAGTCTGGGCCGAGGCCGGGCTGGCTCCTCCCTGCCCTGCGGCGCCGGAGGCCACGGCCCTGCACCTGTCGCCCGCCGACCACGACACCGACGGCTTTTTTGTCGCCGTGCTGGCCCGGCAGGGCTAGGGCCGATTCGGCGCGATCCGCTTTGCGCGCGCGCCGCGTTGAATCATACCCCGGCGATGGTCTCCCGGCGCAGCATGGCGACCACCTCGCGCAGGGCGGTTTCCCGGTCGGCGCCCCGCGCCACGGCGTCCTTATGGGTGCGAAGCTGGGCGTGGGCGCTGGTGCCGCGGGCGATGATGTTGCGCAGGTGCTCGACCTCGTCACGGCAGCCCAGAACCTTCTGGTCCTCGCGCGTCAGGTCGATCAATTCCTCGATCAGATCCGTCATCGGCACCACACGGCCGACGCCGAAATCCACCAGTCCGTCATCATAGCCATAGCGCTGGGCCCGCCAGCGGTTTTCCTCCACCAGCATGCGGGCATAGATGCGCCAGCGCTGGTTGGACCGGCGCAAGCGCCACAGCATGCGCAGAATGCAAACATAGATGGCGGCCAGGGCGATGGTGTCCTCGACCCGGGTACAGATGTCGGTGATGCGCATTTCCAGGGTTGGGAAGGTGTCCGAGGGGCGCAGATCCCACCAGATCTTGGTGGCGTCCTCGATCAGGCCGGCCTGGACGATGATGTCTATGTGACGCTTGTAGTCGGCATACGAATCGAACTGCCCCGGCAGACCCGTGCGCGGCAGTTCGTTGAAGACGCTGATGCGATAGCTTTTCAGGCCCGTGTCCAGACCGCGCCAGAACGGCGACGACGTGGACAGGGCCAGCAGGTGGGGCAGGAAATAGGCCGCCTGATTCATCAGGTCGATACGCAGGTCGGGGTCTTCTATGCCCACATGAACATGCATGCCGCCGATCAGCAGGCGCCGGGCCACCGCCTGATAGTCCTTGGCAAGCGCGGCGTAGCGGTCTTTCAGGGTGTGCTTCTGGTCGCTCCACTGGGCGAAGGGATGGGTCGAGGCGGCGATGGGCGCCATGCCGAAGTCGGACGCGACATCGGCCACCCGTCGGCGCAGCGCGCGCAGGGCCTGGCCCAGTTCGGCGACGGTCTCGCACTTGCGCGTGCCCACCTCGATCTGGCTGCGCAGGAACTCCGGGCTGGCCGATCCCTCCGGCATGGTCCCGAAGCGGGCCATCATGCTTTCCGGCACATCCGTGACAAGATCGCCGGAGGCCGGATCAACCAGAAGGTATTCCTCTTCCACGCCGATGGTGAAGGCCGGCTCGGCACTGCCGGCACGGCAGCGCCGACCGGCGGCGGCGCTGTCGGCGTCCCTGTTGGCGGCGCTGTCGCGGACAGTCCTGGAGTCGCTGTCGGTATTGGCCATGCCTGCACTTCCCCTCGGGTCAGCCGGGTTTCACTCCAGTCCGTCGGCGCCGGGCGTTCCGGCCCGGGCCATCTCGCCCACGGCATACAGGGCGGGGTCGGCCAGGATGGGGGTCAGGACCGCCGCCAGTCGGGCGGCCCAGTCGGCCGCGCCGGCGTCCTTCGCGATCAGGTCCTGGCGTATTTCCACGGCGGCGCGGGGCAGACCGGCGCTGCCTGCGTGCGCGGCGACGGAGAAGCCCACCACCCAGCCGGAGTAGGGCTCGTTGTCGCCCACGGACAACGCCGTGTCGGCGCGGAGGCCCGCCATCAGGGGCTGGGCGAGGCGGCCGTCGCTGTCCCACAGCACGCCCACATGCCATGGCCGGGGCTGGCCGCCGGCGCGCATGGTGGGCGTGAACGAGTGTACGGAGAACAGCGCCGGCGCCTGGCCGGAAACGCGCCACAAATGGCGCAATCGGGCCGTGACTTCGGCATGGTAGGGCTGGAAGAGGGCGGCCACGCGGGCCTCCTCGTCGGCCTCCGTCAGGTCGCGGTTGCCCGGCACGGGCGTTCCGTCGCTGAGCGGCGGGATCGAATCGGGTGCTCCCGGCGGCCGGTTCAGGTCGATCACCAGCCGCGAATAGCTGGCCAGTACCGCGCAGGCGTTCAGGCGTGCGGCCAGATGCCGGGTCACGGCGGCGGCGCCGATGTCCCAGGCGATGTGCCGATGCAGGTCGGCGGCGTCCAGCCCCAGTGAGCCCAACGCGCGTGGAATCCGACGGCTGGCATGGTCGCACAGAAGCAGGACGGGGCGGGTCGCCTCGGGGTTGAGGACCTCGACCGGCCCTGGCTCGCCGGCCCTCAGAAGGGACGGGGCGGCGGCACGGTCGGTCGCGCGGGTGGGGGGCGTCCCGGTGGCCGGGGCGGGTTGGATCAGGCTGGTCATGGGCCGCAGTATAGCAGGCCGACCGGCCGGGGCCATCCCCCGGGGCCACCCCTTGCGGTGGTGAAGGATCGGGCTAGTCCGCCTGGCCTTCCGCGCCCTGGGCACCATCCGGCTGCCACGTCTCGCGCGGGCGGATCAGGCACGTGACCATGCGCTCGGCCTTGTGAACGCCTGAGCCCGGGTGGCGTTGCAGATAGGCGCCGACGGCCACGTTCCAGGCTCGACGCTCGCTCGCGCCCTCGGCTCGGGCGCCGCCATGGGCGTCGCACACCAGGTCGCGATCCGAATCGATCCCGGGTTCGGCGGACACCGGCCCGCGCCGCTGGCGCTTGACCGCCTCGGCGAAGAAAAGAACCCAGTCATCCTGCGCCATGAGACACCTCCCACCGTCCTGGTGGCGTGGGTATTCCCGTTCTGGAACCCGGCCCCAGAGTTGACCCTCGCCGGCCCCCTGCCCACCGGCGTTCATCCTCTCTCAGAGCCTGATTCATACCATGCGCGAGCCCGTTTCGCCACACAGGAAGTGAAGCGAAGACTCACATTCGCCGTAGGGTTCTACTATTGCAGAAACGGATTGGACAACCGTTCACGCCCAAAAGTGGATGCAGGCCCGTGCCCGGGCACGAACGCGATATCGTCGCCCAGGGGCAGCAGAACCGTTGTGATGGCGCGGATCAATGCCGCCGGATCAGAGCGCGGGAAGTCCGTGCGCCCGACCGAACCCGCGAACAGCACATCGCCCACAAAGGCGATACGGGCCTCGGCATGGACGAACACGACATGGCCGGGCGTGTGACCGGGGCAGTGGTACACGTCCAGCACCTGGCCGCCCACGGTCACCGTGTCGCCTTCCCTCAGCCAACGGGTCGGAGAGACCGGCGCCGGCGTCTCCGGCCAGCCGAACATGCGGGTCTGCTGGGCCAGTTGGTCGATCCAGACGGCATCATCGCGATGCGGCCCCTCGATCGGCACGCGCAGACGGGCCGCCAGCGACCCGGCGGCCCCGATATGGTCCAGGTGACCATGGGTCAGCAGGATCTTTTCCAGGGTCACGCCCTGTTCAGCGGCCAGGGCCAGCAGCCGTTCGCCCTCGCCGCCGGGGTCGATCAGCGCCCCGGTGGCGGTGTCCTCGTCCCACACCAGCGAACAGTTCTGCTGGAACGCCGTGACGGGCGCGACGGCAACCTTGAGACCCATGAGCGTTCCCCTGAGCGATGTCCTGTCCGGTCGGCGCGCCCTGTATTGGCGTCAGATATGCCGTGGCCGCGCCCGCAGCGATGACGCTCTTAGCGCGCCCGAAGGCGGCCCGGCAAGCCGCTCCGCGTGCCGCTCCGGACGGCCCGGCGGTGGTGGCCCCCGGAGTCGGCTTTAATTCGGTAAAATCGATCATTTCATTCGAAATGATTTTCTTCCCATTCGGTTCGCCCGCCGTCATAGTCCGGGCGGTCATCAGGTCGGTGTCCGGCGTGGACCGGTGGGGTCGCAGAGACGATCCGCCGCACGCTGGGCCCGCTATCATCAGCCATCCAGCATGGCTGCCGCGATCACGTAATCCATTCCATGGAGGGAGGTTTCCCATGCGCGTGCCCCATACCGTTTTCAAGACCCGCGTCCGCAACGAAGCCCTTGGTGGCCCCAACCCGTTCGAATGGAAGGACGTGTCCACCGCCGACATCTTTGCCGGCAAGACGGTCGTCGTGTTCTCGCTGCCGGGGGCCTTCACGCCGACCTGTTCCACCAGCCACCTGCCGCGCTATGAAGAGCTTTATGACGAGTTCAAGGCCCACGGCGTGGACGACATCGTCTGCGTATCGGTGAACGACGCCTTCGTCATGTTCCAGTGGGGCAAGATCCAGGGCGCCCACAAGGTCTATCTGTTGCCGGACGGCAACGGCGAGTTCACGCGCAAGATGGGCATGCTGGTGGACAAGTCGAATCTGGGCTTCGGCATGCGGTCGTGGCGCTATTCCATGCTGGTCAAGGACGGTACCGTCGAAAAGTTGTTTGTCGAGCCCGGACACGAGGATAACTGTCCGACCGACCCGTTCGAGGTCTCCGATGCCGACACCATGCTGGCCTATGTGAAGGGCAGCGCCTGAGCCCCGGCTGTCGGGATTCGGACGCCGACTTGCACTCCGTTCGGCCGCCGGAGGGGCACCCCCTCTCCGGCGGCTTTCGTTGTTGAATGGCACGGCAACGACGTCGGCGCCGGGCTCGTTCCCAGGCCGGGGGAGGGGGTGGACACCGGGCGCCGGGCGCCCCATGTTGCACTGCGTCACGAAAAATCGTGGCCTTTGGGGGATGGTACGGGTAGTCTCGGCCCTTGAGGTCGGTCCCGCCCAGGCCCCCAGCAGCCGGCCCTTGGCCGGGGCCATTGGGCGACGCTGCGCGCTCCCGGGCGCCACCGCCGCGCGGCCTGACACCATCATAACCGGCGCGTGAACACCCGGCTTGGGCGGGCTCCCGTTTTTCACCAGTGCCTTGATCCTGATCTTGATAATGATAATGACCGTGGTCGCTGCGGCGCGCCACGACAAGGGGGCAGATTTGAACCGTCGCACCGGAAGCCGTCGTGCCTGGCAAAGCCTGGCTATGGTCGCGTTGGCCGGCATGCTGGCTGTTGGACATACCGCACAGGCCGGCGCGGGCTTTGCCGGCGCGGAACTGCCGTCGGACCTGCGCATCGACTGGACCAACATGGTCGTCGGCAAGCAAGACCTGATGTGCCTGGCGCTGAACGACTATTGGGAGGCGCGGGGCGAGGCTGCACGCGGTCGGGTCGCAGTCGCCCAGGTGGTCCTCAACCGCACCCGCGATCCGCGCTTTCCCGACAGCATCTGCGGCGTCGTGACCGAGAACCGGTCCACCAAGGCGGGCCTGTGCCAGTTCTCCTGGTATTGCGACGGGCGCGCCGACGTGCCCCAGGACGCGGACGCCTGGCGGGGCTCTGTGCTGCTGGCCAAGTCCCTGTTGATGCGCAACAACGCCATCAGCGATTTGACCGACGGCGCGCTGTGGTATCACAATCGAGACGTCAACCCGGTGTGGAACGAGCGGCTTGAGTTCGCCGTCCGCCAGGGAGACCATTATTTCTATCGCGAGGCGAGGCCGCGTGTTCTGCGTGTCCAGGACGAGGCTCTGCCGCAGACCTTCGCCGACTGGACCGAGGAACAGGCCATCCGCGCGCGTGAGGACGACAACCAGCTGGCGCGGACCGAGGACCGCTGAGCGCGCGGTTTCCGACGCCGGGCGCCCGTTGCGGACGCCGTCATCCGCCCACGTCAGTGAACAAAGCCCTCTTGAGTGAACAAGGAACGGAAGACGACACATGGCCTATCGACCGGACGGCTATCGTATCGCGGTAATCGGCGCCACAGGAAACGTGGGCCGGGAGCTGCTTTCTCTGGTCGCGGAACGCAACTTTCCGGCGCGGGAGGTGGTGGCGTTGGCCTCCAGCCGCTCGGTCGGCCAGGAGGTGTCCTTCGGCGATCACAAGGTCCTCAAGGTCCAGGATCTGGAAACGTTCGATTTCACCGGCATCGACATTGCCCTGTCCTCGCCCGGGGCCAAGGTGTCCGCCACGCACAGCCCGCGCGCGGCCAAGGCGGGCTGCGTGGTGATCGATAACACATCCCACTTTCGCATGGACCCGGACGTTCCGCTGGTGGTGCCAGAGGTCAATCCCCAGGCGCTGGCTGATTTCCGGAAGAAGGGCATCATCGCGAACCCGAACTGCTCGACCATCCAGATGGTGGGGGCCCTGAA
>CAYFTQ010000111.1:0-8050 GCA_964346035.1 uncultured Roseospira sp.
TCCATACCGACATCACGGCCGCCACCCCCCTGCCCGGCCTGTTCGCCGCCGGCGAATGCGCCTGCGTCAGCATCAACGGCGCCAACCGGCTGGGTTCCAACTCGCTGACAGAGTTGCTGGTGTTCGGCCGCCGCGCCGGCGAAAGCGCGATCGCCTACCTGAATGCGGAGCCCAGGCCAGCGGTGGATACCAGGGTCGCCGAGGTCCAGGCCGGCGAGGCCGAGGCCCGCGTGCAGGCCCTGTTCAACCGTCCCGCAGGCGCCGAGACCATCGCCGGCGTGCGCACCGAGATGGCCGACGCCATGGAATCGGGCGCCGGCATTTACCGGGACGAGGCCCTGTTGAAGGACACCACGGCGAAACTGGCCGACCTGCGCGCACGCCAGGGCGCCATCGCGCTGTCCGACAAGAGCAAGGTCTTCAATACCGAACTGACCCAGCTTCTGGAACTGTCCTGTATGCTGGAGGTGGCCGAGACGGTCGCGGTCAGCGCCCTGGCGCGCAAGGAATCGCGGGGCTCGCACCAGCGCCTCGATCACACCGAACGGGACGATACGACCTACCTGAAGCATTCGATGGCTCAGGCCCAGGGCGATGGACCGCCCCGCATCGAGTATCTCGACGTGGTCATCACGAAATCGCAACCCGGCGTGCGCGACTACTCGGGAGCCAAGTCATGAGCGAACGGACAATCACCTTCGAGATCATGCGCTACAATCCCGAGACGGACGACGCGCCGTGGTTCCAGACCTACGCCGTGCCGTGCGAGGAGGAATGGGTTGTCCTCGACGCCATCAACTACATCAAGGACCACATGGACGGCTCGCTCAGCTATCGCTGGTCCTGCCACATGGCGGTCTGCGGCAGTTGCGGCATGATGGTCAACGGCGAGCCCACGCTGTCGTGCAAGGCGTTCCTGCGCGACTACAAGAGCAGCAAGATCCGCGTCGAGGCGCTGACCCACTTCCCCGTCGAACGCGACCTTGTGGTCGTGCTCGATGACTTCATGGAAAAGCTGGAATCCGTCAAGCCGTACATCATTCCCAAGCAGCCCCGCACGGTCGAGGACGGCCCCTATACGCAGACGCCGCGCCAGCTCAAGCTGTTCAAGCAGTACACCATGTGCATCAACTGCATGTTGTGTTACTCGGCCTGCCCCCAGTACGGCCTGAACCCGGAATTCATTGGCCCGGCGGCGCTTGCCCTGACGCATCGCTACAACCTGGATTCGCGCGACGGCGGCCGGTCCGAGCGTCAGGAGGTGGTGGCCCAGCACGAGGGCGTATGGGAGTGCTCGTTCGTAGGCGCCTGTTCCGAGGTCTGCCCCAAGGCCGTCGATCCGGCCGGCGCCATCCAACAGATGAAAATCGCCAGCACCGTGGATTGGTACCTCGAACACCTGATGCCGTGGAGGGCGAAGTCATGAGTCGCAACCCTTACGTCCGCGCGGTCCCCAAGACCACATGGTACCTTCGCAACGGCCGCTATCTGCGCTACATGGCCCGGGAAGTCACCTGCGTGTTCATTGGGTTGTACGCTATCGGCCTGACCATCGGCCTGGTTCGCCTGGCGCAGGGGCCGGGGCCGTGGCAGACCTATCTTGAGGGCTTGACCTCGCCGGGCGCTCTTGTCTTCCACGTGCTGGCATTCGGGTTCGCCTGCTATCACGCCACAAGCTGGTTCAACGTCACGCCGAAGGCCATGCGCATCCCCAAGGGCAACGATTTCGTGCCGGGTCGCATCATCATCGGGGTGCATTACGGTATCTGGGCCTTTGTCTCGCTGGTTCTGCTGATTCTGATGGGAGTGCTCTGACATGGCAAAGTCAAACAAGCCCATCGTCTGGGGCCTGTTCGCCGCCGGCGGCACCATCTCGGCCTTCGTCGTGCCGGTGATGATCCTGATCACGGCGATCCTGGGGCCGCTCGGGGTGTTCGGCGCCGACGCCATGTCGCACGACCGCATGAGCGCCTTCGTCGATGTTTGGGTGGTGCGGGCCGCCCTATTCGGCGTGCTGGTCCTCGTCCTGTGGCATGCGGCCCATCGCCTGCGCATCACGGCGCACGATTTCGGCATCCGCAACGATGACATGATCGCCCTCGCGGTCTACGGTCTGGCCGGCCTGTTCAGCGTGATCGGGTTGGTCACGCTGCTGACCTTCTGACCCAACCGCCCGCCCGCTTCGCACCGCACGGCCCGGACATCCGCTCCGGGTCGTGCGGTGGTCGTTTCCTCACGGTTGGTCGTTTCTTCAAGAAGGTGCTTGTCATGTCCTCCGTGGCTCCGGCGATCCCGGGCGCCGGCCGCAGCCTGCCCCCCTACCCTCGTGCCACGGCGCGCCTTCAACTCAATCCGACGTTCGGGTTCGAGGCTGCCACCGCCGTCGTCCCGACCCTGGCCGCGCTGGGCGTCAGCCATCTCTATCTGTCGCCGATCCTGATGGCGCGGCCCGGATCGGACCACGGTTATGACATCATAGACCATGGCCGCATCAACCCGGAACTGGGAGGCGAGGAAGGCTTCCGCCGCTTCAGCGATGCCCTTCTGATCGAGGGACTGGGCCTGATCATGGACTTCGTGCCCAATCACATGGGCATCGGCGTCAGCGAGAACCGGTGGTGGCGCGACGTGCTGGAGTGGGGCCAGGAAAGCCCCCACGCGGACTGGTTCGACATCGACTGGGAACCGGCCGAACCGTCGCTGTATGGCAAGATCCTGCTGCCTGTCCTGGGGGACCACTATGGCGCCATCCTGGAGCGCGGCGAACTGACCCTGCGCTTCGATGCCGGGGCCGGCGGCTTCATCGTTCGTTACTATGAACACGCCTTCCCGATCCGCCCACATGATTACGGCGAGATCCTGCGCCGCGGCATGTCAGTCGAGCGGGCCGAGGACGGCGTACTGGCCCTTGTGGTGGCCACGGCCGATTCTTTGCGCGCCACCCTGGGCGCCGCGCCGCCAGCCGGCGCCATGGCGGACCGACACAAGACCGGAGCCGTGCTGAAACGGCGCCTGGCCGAACTGATGGCAACCAGCGCCGAGGCCCGCGCCGTGGTCGCCGCTGCCGAGGCCGCCTTTGCCGGCGAGCCCGGCCGCGCAGCCAGCTTCGACGACCTGGATTCGTTGATCGAGCGGCAATCCTACCGCCCCGCCTTCTGGCGCGTGGCCGCGCATGAAATCAATTACCGCCGCTTTTTCGAGATCAACGACCTCGCCGCGCTGCGCATGGAACACAACGCGTTGTTCGATACGGCACACCGGCTGCTGTTCGATCTGGTGGCGGAAGGCCGCGTGCAGGGCATCCGCCTGGACCACGTGGACGGCCTGTGGGACCCGGACATGTACTTCCGGCGCCTGCAGGCAGAGGCACGCAGCGCGTTGAGCCGTGGCATCGAGACCGGCGCCGTGCAACCCTATCCTGGAGCCGAAGCAGGCATCCCCCTGGGGACATCGCCCTTCGGGCCGGACCAGGCCATGCATGTGGTGGTCGAGAAGATCCTGGCGCCCCATGAACGCCTGCGGGAGTCGTGGCCGGTTGCCGGCTCGACCGGATACGAGTTCATGAACCAGGTGCTGGGCCTGTTCGTGGATCCGGCCGGCGAACAGACACTGGACAGAGAATACGCCCGCGTGGCCGGTCCGATCCAGCCGTTCCCCGACGCGGTCCGCGCCGCCAAGCGCCAGGTGATGGAGGAAAGCCTGGCCAGCGAGATCGGCGTCATGGCCAACCGCCTGAACCGGCTGGCCAAGCGCTCGCGCATCACCAAGGACTATTCCCGTATGGCCTTGCGGGCCGCACTGATCAACGTCATCGCACACTTCCCGGTCTATCGCACCTACGTCAGTCCGTTCGCGTTGTCGGACTGGCCGGGCAGCGCCGAGGTTACGCCCGCCGACGGCGCCCCGGCGGCCCGCATCGACGACCAGGACCGGCGCGACCTGCAATGGGCCATCGGGCGCGCCCGCAAGGCCGCGCGCACACCCGACGTGTCGATCTACGATTTCCTTCACGACGTCTTCACCGCCGATCTGGCCCTGGCCGATGGCGGCCATCCGCCGGACGAGGTGCTCGACGTCGCCATGCGCGTCCAGCAGCTCACCAGCCCGGTGATGGCCAAGGCGATGGAGGATACCGCCTTCTATCGCTTCGTCCGTCTGGCCGCCCTGAACGAGGTCGGCGGCGAGCCGGACCGGTTCGGTGTCTCGGCTGCGGCGTTTCATCACGCCAACCAGGCTCGGCTAGAGAACTGGCCGTTCAGCCTTGTGACCACGGCGACCCACGACCACAAACGCGGCGAGGACGCCCGCGCGCGCCTGGCGGTGATCTCGGAATGCCCCGACACCTGGGCGCGGCGCGTCAGACGCTGGCAGGACCTCAACCAGCGCCGCGTGAGCGCCCTGTCCACCGCGCGTCGCGGTCCCAGCGCCAATGACGAATACCTGTTCTATCAGACCGTGCTGGCAAGCTGGCCGCTGGACATGACCGCCCCAGCGGCCGAGGACACCGGACCTCCTGACGATACCGCGCTTGGCGCCTATGCGGACCGGATCGTGGCCTATATGCTCAAGGCTGCGCGCGAAGCCAAGCTCGACACGGCCTGGACAGCCCGGGACGCGGACTATGAGGCCGCGCTGGAGGGCTTCGTCCGCGCCGTGTTGTCGCCATCGCTGGGAGCGGCCTTCATCCAGGACATGGCTGCCCTTGCCGGACATCTGGCCCCGACCGGCGCCGTCAACAGCCTGGCCCAGACAACCCTGAAGTTGACCGTTCCCGGCGTGCCCGACCTGTACCAGGGAACCGACCTGTGGGATTTCTCGCTGGTCGATCCCGACAATCGCCGGCCGGTCGATTTCGCCCGGCGCGCGCGATCGTTGGCCGACAGCCGGGCACCCGCCGACCTGATGGAAGACTGGCGAGACGGCCGCGTCAAGCAGGCCATCATTGCGAGCCTCCTGAACCTTCGCGGACGCCATCCGGCTCTGTTCGCGCATGGCGCCTATGTGCCGTTGGACAGCGCCGGGGCGCAGGCCCACAGCGTGCTGGCCTTCGCGCGCGTGGCCCCCGAAAGCGCACCCAAGGGCGAGAGGGACACCGGGTCCGGTCGCCCGTCGGCAGCGCGCGCCCTGGCGGTCGTGGTGCCGCGTCTGGTCTGGCCGCTGATGGAGAACGCGGACCAGCCGCTGCCCCCGCCGGCGCGGTGGCGGGACACCACGGTCGCGCCGCCGGCGGAAGCGGGCTGGGCCGACGCCCCGGCCCGCGACGTGCTGACGGGGCGCCCGCTGTCACGCGGACCAGACGGCGCATGGTCGGTCGCCGCCCTGCTGGACCGCCTGCCGGTCGCCGTTGTGGCATTCGGCGACGCAGGATAGCGACCATCAGGCGGCCGAGGTAGACGCCTGGGCGGTCAGATCGTTGGCCCGCCCCACCGCCCGGTCGTAGGCTTCGATCAGGGTCCGGGTGACCTCTCCGGGCGTGAAGGACATGGTGTCGATCTGCCCCACCGGCGTGACCTCGGCCGCCGTGCCGGTCAGAAAGACCTCGCTGGCCTGGCCCATTTCCTCGGGCATGATGACCCGCTCGACCACCTCCAGGCCCGCGTCCCGCGCCAGATCCATGACCGTGCGCCGGGTGATGCCGTCCAGGAAGCAGTCCGGTTTCGGCGTATGCAGGGCGCCGTCGGGCATGACGAAAAAGATGTTGGCGCCAGTCGCCTCGGCCACCCGGCCGCGCCAATCCAGCATCAGGGCATCGTGGAAGCCCCGGGCCTCGGCGGCGTGCTTGGACAGGGTGCAGATCATGTACAGCCCGGCGGCCTTGGCATGCACCGGCGCGCTGCGCGGATCGGGCCGGCGCCAGTCCGATATGGCCAGCCTGATGCCGGCCATGCGCGCCTCGGGCGAGAAATACGACGGCCATTCCCACGCCGCCAGCGCCAGATTGATGCGGTTGTTCTGGGCCGAGACGCCCATCATCTCGGAACCGCGCCAGGCCACCGGGCGGACGTAACCATCCACGATGTTGTTCGCCTTTAGCACGACATCATGCGCTTGGTTGATCTGCTCGACCGTCCACGGGATCTCGAACCCCATCATGCGGGCGGAGGCGTGCAGACGCTCCGTGTGCTCGGTCAGCTTGAAAACCGTGCCGTTGTAGACGCGTTCGCCCTCGAACACCGACGAGGCATAATGCAGACCGTGGGTCAGTACATGAACATTCGCCGCGCGCCACTCGACCAGTTCGCCATTGAACCAGATGATGCCGTCGCGGTCATCGAAAGGGGTACCTGCCATGGTCCACGCCTCCACGGGAATGAAAAGTTCGCCTTTACGCTGGACCGGGTAACATCGTTAGGATAATATGTCAATAAGGCTGACGTATCTTTCGCGAGCATGGCAGCTCCTCGCGTCGTTCATGGCGGAACCGTCGGCCGGCACGGCACCGTACCGCTTCCAGGGATGAATCGATGACCAATCGCAACGCCGGCGCCAACCCCCTGTTCCTGCGCGAGGAGGAATTGCGCCAGGCCATCGAGATGCTGTTTTTCGCCTATCGGGATTTCACGTCGGAGGCCGACGCCATGCTGGCCCGCCACGGCTTCGGGCGTGCCCATCACCGGGTCATCTACTTCGTCGGACGCCACCCCATGATCCCGGTCAGCGAGTTGCTGGGCATCCTGAAAATCACCAAACAGAGCCTGTCCCGGGTGCTGAGCCAACTTGTGCGCGACGGCTTCATCATCCAACACCAGGGTCGCGCCGACCGGCGCCAGCGGCTGCTGGAACTGACCGACAAGGGCGTCGAGATCGAGCGCCGCCTGACAGAGGCGCAGCGGCGCCGTATCGCGCAGGCCTATCGACAGGCGGGGGGCGAGGCCGTGCAGGGGTTTCGCGCCGTCCTGCTGGGCGTCATGGACGAGGACGTCCGCGCCCGCTTCGGCCACGGGGACGCACCATGACCGAGCCGGACACCGTTGCCGCACATATCCTGGTCGTGGATGATGACGCCCGTCTGCGCGCGCTGCTGACCCGTTATCTGGGTGAGAACGGTTTTGTCGTCACCGCAGCCGCCGGTGCCGAGGACGCCCGCGCCCACATGGCCGCGCTGGCGTTCGATCTGCTGGTGGTCGATGTCATGATGCCGGGCGAGGATGGGCTTTCGCTGACCCGCGCGCTCAGGGCCGACAGCACCGTCCCGATCCTCATGCTGACCGCCATGGGCGATCCCGAAGCACGCATCCGGGGCCTTGAAGCCGGCGCCGACGACTACCTCCCGAAACCGTTCGAACCGCGCGAACTGGTGCTGCGCATCAACGGCATTCTGCGCCGGGTGGCCGAGGGGCCGGCGCCCGCCCCGGCCTTGGTCGAACCGCCGGCCCGCCCGCCACTGCACTTCGGGGGACTAGCGTTGAACCGCGACCGCCAAACCCTCAGCCGCGACGGCGAGCCGGTCTACCTGACCACCACCGAGGCACAGTTGCTGATGGAACTGGCCGAACACGCCGGCACGGTCATCTCCCGCGACGACCTGGCCGAACGCACCGGCAACGCCGCCAACCCGCGCGCCGTGGACGTCCAGGTGACCCGCCTGCGCCGCAAGCTGGAACCGGACCCGCGCACGCCGCGCTATCTGCAAACCGTGCGCGGGCGGGGGTACCTGCTGCGGCCCGATTGAGGGGGGCGCCACCCCCACCCCATTGCCCCATGCGGCGCGCTGGGATAGAACGGGCGCAACCTGACCCGGCCATGAAACCGATGGGCCGCGCGATCACGCGCGCCACCGCGCCGGGCTGCTGTTCTCCAAACACCCTCAGCCCCTCCCGGAGGAGCCTATGCCCGCCTATCAGTACATCTACGTCATGAAGAACGTTTCCAAGATCTATCCTGGCGGGCGGGAGATCCTGAAGGGCCTGACTCTGTCCTTCCTGCCCGGCGCCAAGATCGGCGTGCTGGGCCCCAACGGCGCCGGCAAGTCCACCGTGCTGCGCATCATGGCCGGCGAGGATCACGACATCGGCGGCGAGGCCTGGGCCGCCAACGGCGTGCGCGTGGG
>CAYFTQ010000112.1:0-8010 GCA_964346035.1 uncultured Roseospira sp.
CATGGCCTGGACCAGCGAGCCCATGCCGCCGTCACACAACAGAACCTGACGGGAAAGGTGGTCGAGAAGGTTGCTCATGGACAGGACCTGCGAGTCAGAGAATGGAAGAGGGCGCGCGCCGGACTCAGGCGGCCGCGTCAGGCGCCGGCGGCCGCACCCCCAGGGTATGGCACAGCGCCACCGTCAGGTCTGGGCGGTTGAGGGTGTAGAAATGAAACTCGTCCACACCATCGGCGGCCAGCGCGCGCACCTGTTCGGCGGCCACCATACCGGCGACCAGCTTGCGGGTTTCGGCGTCGTTTTCCAGGCCGTCAAAGGTCTGATGCATCCAGGGCGGGATATAGGCGTTGCACATGCCGGCGAAGCGCTTGACGGTGTCGAAGTTCACCACGGGCAACACGCCCGGCACGATGGGCGCGGAGATACCGGCGGCGGCGGCGCGGTCGCGGAAGCGCCGGAACACGTCCACGTCAAAGAAGAACTGGGTGATGGCCCGGCTGGCGCCGGCGTCGATCTTGCGCTTCAGCGCGTCCAGGTCGGCCTGGGCGCTGGCGGCTTCCGGGTGGACTTCCGGGTAGGCGGCCACGCTGATCTCGAAGTCCGCCAGCCGCTTCAGGCCGGCCACCAGATCGGCGGCGAAGGCATAGCCGCCCGGCGTCGGCCGATAGACGCCGTCGCTTTCCGGCGAATCCCCGCGCAGGGCGACGATATGGCGGATGCCGGCGTCCCAGAATCGTTGCGCCACCGCGTCCACCTGCTCGCGGGTGGCGTCCACGCAGGTCAGGTGCGCGGCGGCGTTCAGACAGGAGTCGCGCGCGATGCGCAGCACGGCGCTTTCCGTGCGCTCGCGGGTGGAGCCGCCGGCGCCGTACGTCACCGAGACGAAGCGGGGCGCCAGTGGCTCCAGCCGCCGCACGGTCTCCCACAGGCTTTCGGCCTGGGCATCGGTCTTGGGCGGAAAGAACTCGAACGAGACCTTCACGTCCGTCGGGACGGGACGGCTCAGCGGCAGGGCGGTTGTGGACGTGGACATGATGGTCACGCGGCAGCTTCCTTGTTGCGGGTCACGTCGGATCGGGGCGATGCCATGGCCGGCTGGCGGGCCGGACGACGGGCCAGCCACAGCGAGACGGTCAACACGTCGCCGGGCAGGTCGCGCACAGCAAGGGTCTCAAGGCCGGCCTCGGCACACCAGGAGGCCACCTCGTCGTGGGCGAAGCCAAGCCGGCGGTGCTGGTGCCGATCGCGCAGTTCTTCCAGCTCGTGCGGGGCGAAATCGACCACCAGCAGGCGCCCGCCCGGCCGCAGCACGCGGGAGCATTCCCGCAGCGCCGCCGCCGGGCGTTCCATGTAATGCAGGACCTGATGAAGCGTCACGGCGTCGTGGCCGCCGTCCTCGCACGGCAGGTGGTAGAGGTCGCCCAGCCGGGCCCGGCAATGGCTGGCCCCGGCGGCATCCAGGTTGGCCCGGGCGACGGACAGCATCTCGCGCGACAGGTCGATGCCCAGCCCCTCGCGGATGCTGGGCGCGTACAGGGCCAGCAGGCGGCCGGTGCCGGTGCCGACATCCAGCAGGTGCTGGACCGAGTCGGGCGGCAGCATCTCCATCATGGCCTGTTCGACCCGGGCCTCGTCGGCATGCAGCCGGCGCAGTTCGTCCCAGCGCTCGGCATTGGCGCGGAAATAGGCCTGCGCGGCCTCGGCGCGGGCGCGCAGGATGTCGTTGTGGCGCTCGTGGTCGCGCATCAGAATGGCGTCGTCGGCGGGCAGCAGGGCGTCGATGGCCAACGCGACGGTGGCGCCGGTGCCGTGGCGGGCGCGCCGATAGAAGACCCAGGACCCCTCGCGTACCCGTTCCAGCAGGCCGGAGTCGCACATCACCTTGAGGTGGCGGGAAACCCGGGGCTGGCTCAGACCCAGGATGGACACCATGTCGGTGACGGTCAGTTCGCCGCGTCCGCACAGCGCCAGCAGACGCACCCGCGTCTCTTCCGCTGCCGCGCGCAGGCCACTCAGAACCTGATCCATCGAGGTTTCCATCCGATCCGCCTTTCACGGGCCCCGGTGCCAGGCACCACACTCGCCTATCGGCATCCACATATAAAGATATCTTTATATCATGACAAGGGGTGGGGCCGCGTTCGGGCCTTCGGTATCGGGTCCGGCGCTTCATGTCTTGCCAACGCACCCGTGGATTTGTCGGGGCAACCGTGCTAGCCAGAGCGGCAGACTCCGCCGGCGCCCTGAACGGACACGCGCCGTCAGGGGTCAGCAGTGCGCTTGCGCCAGGGCTTGGCCGTGTTTTCGCCGGGTTCGGCCGTCAGCATGACAGTCGCGCCTTCGTGCCAGACGGTACGGCGGCTGCACACGAAGCAGAAACTGGACGAGTAAAGCCATGATATCGTTTACGTTTCCGCGGTTCGCGCCGCGCCGCGCCTGGGCGGGCCTGCCGGCCGTCCTGCTTATCATAGGGCTGACCCTGGGTGGTGCCGCGTCCACCCGGGCCGCCGATTTTCCGACGGAACCCGGTCCTTTCATCAAGGCCGTGGCCGACTATGCCATCGGCGAGGTCCTGCAACCGGACATCTCGACCGAGGACCGGGTGGAGAAGTTCGAGGTCCTGCTTGAGGATGCGTTCGATCTGGAAACGGTCGCGCGATTCGTGGTCGGGCGCGCCTGGCGGTCGGCCGACGAGGCGGATCGGAAGCTGTTTCTCGACCTGTTCCAGGACTTCAACGTTTACAACTGGAGCAGCCAATTCGATGGATACGGCGGCCAGAAGCTGAACGTCTCCAAAGTCATTCCGGACAGCGACAAGGGCTATTTCGTCGAAACCGACATCGGCAATCCCGATGGCAAGCCGTTTGTCGTCACCTGGCGGGTCCGCAAGGCGGACGACGGCCTGCGCATTATCGATATCTCGGTCGAGGGCGTGTGGATGTCACAGACATGGCGCTCGGAATACGGCACGGTTCTTAAGCAGAAGGGCGGCCTTGCCGGTCTGAACGAGACCCTCGCCGATCGGGTCGCCGCGCTGCGCGAGGACAGCGAGCTTTAGGGCGGTCCCCGATGTGATGGGGGGCCGTACCCCATGGGCGGCCGGTGTTGTGCCGGCCGCTTCTGACCCGGTCCGGGCGCCGAAGCCGGTTCTTGGTCAGGCGCGGTTTCCGGCGCTGGGTCTGCGCGGCGGGACAGCGGGCTTCGGTCGGGTCCATGGCGTGAACGCGGGAGAGGCGCATGTCTGGCAGCACCAGCGGGCCGCCGGAGCCTGAGCCGGGTGCCCGCACCCGGGCCAGCTTGATCCGGCTGGGTCTGTTCGCCTCGGTCGCATTGCTGATCGCGTCCACGCTGCCCCGAGATTTGATGGTCGCGTCTCTCAGCAGCCTGTTATGGGTCGGGGGGCTGGTGTCCGGCCTGGTGGCGTCCTTCCGCGCCGAGCCCATCCGCGTGCCGCACATGACTCGCTGGGACGAAGCCGCAATTCTCATGCTGGCCAGCTTGGCGCTGGGCTTTTTCGTCGATCCCCAGGACCTTGCCGAGCATCTGAACCGCATGCGGCAGTAATGCCACCGCCATGCCGGGGCGATCCAGACCACGACCCGGACCCCTGGCGAGAGAGCGGAGCCGGCACGCCGGGGGCATCGCCGAAGCCCGCCTGGAACGCTGGCTACGAACACCGATGGGGTCCGATCCGGGCGCCCGACGGGGTCTGATCGGAGGCGTCATCCACCGCAGCCGAATGGCGTTATTCCGGCTGACCGGGTGATGCTGCCTGGCGGTGGTGACCGGCCGGGGACTCCGCTTGCACCGGCAGGGCGACCCCAAGGTCCGCACAGGCGTCGGCGATGGCGGCGGCGGCGGCGCGCATGTCGGCCGGCGTCACCTGGCCGATACAACCGACGCGGAAGGTTTCGGCCTCTGTCAGTTTGCCGGGGTAAAGGATGAAGCCGCGCTTCTTCACCGCCTGATAGAAGGGCGCGAAGGAGAAGGCCGGATCGTCGGGACAATGGAAAGTGACGATGATCGGGCTCATCACGTCGGCACTCAGGAAGGGTCGGAGTCCGATCGCGGCCATGGCCCGCGTCAGGGCGGCGCGGTTGGCCTCATAACGTCCGCCGCGCGCGGGCCAGCCGCCCTCGGCCTCGAAGGCATCCAGGGCGGCGGCCAGCGCGACCACCACATGGGTTGGCGGGGTGAAGCGCCACTGGCCGGTGGCTTCCATGTGGCGCCACTGGTCCACCAGATCGAGGCTGAGGGAATGGGCATTGCCGGCGGCGGCCTTCAGCGTCTCGCGGCGTAGCAGCGCCCAGCCGAAACCGGGCACGCCCTCCAGGCATTTGTTGGCGGAGGCCACGACGGCATCATAGTGGATGCGCGCGGGATCGAGGTCGAGCGCGCCGAAACTGCTCATGGCGTCCACCAGCAGGCGGCGGCCATGGCGCGCGACCACCGCAGCGATGGCCTCGATGGGGTTGAGAATACCCGACGAGGTCTCGCAATGGACCACGACGACATGGGTGATCGAGGCATCCCCGCTCAGCAGAACATCAACCTCTTCGGGCGTGGGCGGCAGAAAGTCGCCCTTGTCCAGCACCACCGGGGGGCGCCCCATCACTCGCAGCGTGCGCGCGATGCGCTGCCCATAGGCGCCGTTCACGAGCACCAGCGCCTTACCGTCCGGGGGCACCAGGGTGCCCAGCATGGCCTCGACCACGAAACTGCCCGAACCCTGCATGGGCACGCATTCGAAATCCGCGCCCCCCGGCCCCAGGATGGCCAGCAGGCGGCGGCGGATGTCGGCGGTCACGGCGCGGAAATCGTCATCCCACGAGCCCCAGTCGCGCAGCATGGCGGCCTTCACGGAGATGTCGGTGGTTGCCGGGCCGGGGGTCAGCAGCAGGGGATCACGCATCGACACACTCTTGCGGCTGTGGCGCGGCGCTCCCCGGTCGGGATTGACAGGGGAAACCACCGACACGCGGGGCGGATGTCCAGGGCGGGAGTATAGGGACGGCGCGGGTGCGCGAACAGGCTGGCGGCCGGGTTTTTCCCGGCCACGACGATGACGTTTTCCTGACGAAAGCCCGCGCGGCGCGTCTCAGGTCTGGATGAAGCGCAGGCGGTCGGCTTCCAGCACGCCGCAGGTCAGGCGACCGCTCTGATAGGCGCCGGTATCCAGGCCGATGCGGTTGGCCAGGACAAGCGGGCGCGGTGTGATGGTGTGGCCGTGCACCACCACCGCGCCCAGGTCGGCGGTGCTGGTCAGGAATGGCCCCCGAATCCACAACAGGTCCTCAGGGTTCTGGCGTTCGACCGGAACGCCGGGGCGCACGCCGGCATGGGCGAACAGATAGTCACCCTCGCGGTGCATCAGCGCAAGGTCGCGCAGGAATACCAGGTGCCGTTCCGGCATTGCGTTTAGCAGGGCGACACGGATGGAGTTCTCCGCCTCGTCCGTCAGGAAACCCGTGTCGGGCACATCGACGCCATAGCTGGCCAGGGTCTCGATCCCGCCGTTGAGCAGCCAGCCGGCGGCATCACTGGCGCCATCCAGGAACGACAGCACGAAATCCTCGTGGTTGCCTTTCAGGAACACGGTTTCCAGGCCCTTGGGCAGGCCGTTGGTCAGGATATCAAGGACGCGGCGCGAGCGCGGACCGCGATCGATATAGTCTCCCAGAAAGATGGCCACCAGACGCTCGATCCCGTCGCCGGCCCGCGCCATGTCCGCCGCCAGCGTATCCAGCAGGCGCTCCAGCAGGTCGGCGCGGCCATGAAGGTCTGGCACGGCATAAACCCTGACCCCGTCCGGAAGCCGCCCGGGTGCGGGAATCCAGAAGTTCACCGGCCAGGAGGCATCCATCATCGTCACGCTTCGTTCGTCCCCTGTGTTTGCGCGACCGCGCCCCATTTCAGTCCGGCCCTCCCGGACGCCCATGGGGGTCATCGACTGTCGCGACCGTGTCCCGGGGCGCCAGTCCTGCGGTGGCTCACCCTGATCCGGAGCGAGGCGGGGCACGTCTTCGGGCAACGTCTTCGTGCAACGGGGCTCTGGACCGTCTTGCCGATGCGCGCCCGCGTTCGCCCGAGGCGACAGACGCACGCGCACATGATAATCTGTTGAATAAAGATGCGGCGATGGCGCCGCGCGTACTCCTTTCAAATTTGTTGCAGTCTAGCATATGACCCCATCAAACGCTCTCATCCAGGGGGATCAGAGTCTTTTGGACGGACTGGAGCGCCTGTCGCGGGCGCCCGAGGGCTGTCGCGCGGCCTATATCTCGCTGTCGCGGCTACGCGGTCACAACCGAAGCCCCATTCGTCTGCGTCTGGCCGCCCATGTGTTCGCGCCGCTGGTGGCCGGCTATGGCTGTGAGGTGTTCCTTCTTTCGAACGGCGACCTGGCTATCATCGGCCGCGGGATGCCGCGCGGCGCGCTTGAAACCCAGGTGGAGCGGCTGCGCGCCCTGTTCCGCACCGATCCTGCGAGCCGGGCGGAAGACGACCACGGGCTCGATCAGTTCGCCACCCTTTACGAGCTGGAACACCAGGGCAAGGCGTTGCGCGACCGCGTGGCGACCCTGCGACAATCCCAGGTGGATCCCTGGCGGGTCATCTCCCGAAGCCAGCCCGCAACCGACCGCGACCTGTCGCCGCGCCTGCTCAACCAGGTGGCCGACAACCTGATCCGGCTTGATCCGCGTCCGCTGCTGCAACGGCAGGGCGTCTTGCGGATCGAGTCGGACCGCCGCGGCCACGTGGTCTATGAGGAGTTCTTCATCGCGCTGTCCGAGGTGCGCCGGCAGACGGCGCCGGACGTCGATCTGTCCGCCAACCGCTGGCTGTTCCAGGACCTCTGCCGGCTGTTCGACCCGCGCATGCTGGACGGGGTGGCGCGCCTCGGCTCCGGATTGCCGCCCGACGGCATCGGCGTTGGCGTCAATCTGAACATCGAGACCATCCTCGGGCCGGCGCTGGATGTCCTGCTCAGGGCGCTGCCCGGCGGGACGCGCCTGTTCGTGGAGGTGCGCGCGGTCGATGCGATCACCTACCTGGACATCCTGCCGGCGGCGGCGGCCCGGCTGCGTCGCATGGGTCACGCCCTGGTGCTGGATTCGCTTGATCCGCGCGCGCTGGCGTTGATTGATCCGGTCCGGCTGGATGTGGACCTCATCAAACTCGTCTGGACCCCGGATCTGGATGCCGGCACGGGGCTGTGGTCCGGCGCGCATCCGCTGGATACCATCCGGGCCCTTGGCGCCGAGCGGGTCATTCTGTCGCGGGTCGAAACCGAAGCCGCGCTGATCTGGGGGCTGTCGCAGGGCCTGCGGCTGTTCCAGGGGTATTTCGTGGACCGCATCATCGGTGCCACCACCATGGCCGGCTGTCCCAAGCGCAGCCTGTGTACGCTGGCCCAGTGCGTGGACCGGCGCCGCTCGGCCGCCGGGCCGACGCGGGCCGGCTGCCCCAATCCGCCGCGCCTGAACGCCGTTACCACGGTGCGCGCGCTGCCCAGTCGCCTGACCGCACCGGAGGGACGCCATGGTTGACGGCCCCGCGATCCGCTCCGGTTTCATTCTGCCGGCCTATGTGCACGAGATTGCCGATACCCATTTCGGACTGCGCGCGTTGCGCCTCATGATCTCGGAACTGCGGCCGGAGAACCGCGACGACGATGCCCTGAACGCCCTGGAACGGGCGTTGATGCCGCTGGCCGGCGAGGGCGTGGCGCGCCTGTTCCGGCTGGCGGAGGGGGATTATCTGCTGGTCTTTCCGGACCGGCATATCGACGCCATTCGCGCCGCGCTGGTCCGACTGCGCTTTCTGGTGCCCGACGACCCTATGGCGGCGCATTTCGGCGATCCGCCGGACCGGGACAGTCCGCTTCTGCGCTGGACCAATCTGGAAACCGACTTCGGCGACCTGCGCGCCCTGGCCGAGCACTACGAACAGGCGGCCATCGCCCGCGAGGAGGCCACGGCCCGCGAGGAGGGGACCCGCCAGGGGCTG
>CAYFTQ010000113.1:0-2607 GCA_964346035.1 uncultured Roseospira sp.
GCCTTCGGCATGGGGCTGGAGCGGATCGCGATGCTGAAATACGGCATCCCGGACCTTCGCACGTTCTTCGATTCGGACCTCCGTTGGCTGCGCCATTACGGGTTCGGCGCGCTGGATGTGCCCACGCTGCATGGAGGGCTGGCGCGATGAAGTTCACGCTGTCCTGGCTCAAGGATCACCTGGAGACAGAGGCCTCGCTGACCGAGATCGCCGAGCGCCTGACCATGCTGGGTCTGGAGGTCGAGGGCGTCACCGATCTCGCCGAGACGCTGGCGCCCTTCACAACAGCCGAGGTCGTGGCCGCCGAGAAACACCCGGACGCCGACAAGCTCCGCGTCTGCACCGTGCGCACGGGGCGCCAGGGCGAGGCCGATCTTCAGATCATCTGCGGCGCACCGAATGCCCGCGCCGGCATGACCGGCGTGTTGGCGCGCCCTGGTGCGACCATACCGGACTCCGGGCAGGTCCTGAAGACCGGCCGAATCCGGGGCCTGGAAAGCCAGGGCATGCTGTGTTCGGCGCGCGAACTGGGCCTGGGCGAGGACCATTCCGGCATCCTCGACCTGCCGCCGGGAACACCCATCGGCGTGACCCTGCCGGAGGTCATGCCCCTCGACCCGGTCATCGACATCGCCATTACCCCCAACCGGCCGGACTGCCTGGGCGTGCGCGGCATCGCCCGCGACCTGGCCGCCGCCGGGCTGGGAAGCCTCAAGCCGCTGACCATGGAGCCCGTGCCCGGCTCGTTTGACAGCCCCGTGGGCGTCACCCTCGGCACCAGCGAAGCAGACCGCGAGGGCTGCCCGTTGTTCGTCGGCCGCGCGATCCGGGGCGTTCGCAACGGCGACAGTCCGCAATGGGTCAGGGATCGACTGACCGCCATCGGCCTGCGGCCCATCTCTGCGCTGGTCGATGTGACCAACCTGATCTCGTACGAATTCGCGCGGCCGCTGCACGTCTTTGACGCCGACCGGCTGACCGGCAATCTGCAACCCCGGCTGGCGCGGCCGGGCGAGACTCTGGTGGCGCTGGACGAGGTCGAGTACGCGCTCTCGCCCGAGGACATCGTTATTGCCGACGACGCCGGGCCCAAGGCCATCGGCGGCGTCATGGGCGGGCTTGACAGCGGTTGCACCGCAGACACGGTCAATGTGGTTCTGGAAAGCGCGCTCTTCGATCCGCGCCGTATTGCTGCCACGGGGCGCCGCCTGGGCATCGACAGCGATGCCCGCTACCGCTTTGAACGCGGCGTCGATCCAGAGGGCGCCATTGCCGGCGCCGAGGCCGCCACACGCCTGATCCTGGAGTGGTGCGGGGGCGAAGCCTCTCACCTGATCGTCGCCGGGGCACCGCCCGCGTGGCGCACGGAGGTCTCCCTGGACCCGACGCGCGTGCGCGCGCTGTGCGGCATCTCGGTGAACACGCCCACCTGTCGCGCCATCCTGGAGTCGCTGGGCTGCGAGGTGCTGGCCGAGGATTCCGAGGGAGTTCTGACCGTGCTGCGCCCCTCGTGGCGGCCCGACATCACCGCCGAGCATGACCTGATCGAGGAGGTCGCCCGCATCCACGGCTTCGACCGCATCCCGACGGTGTCCTTGCCGCGCGACCCGATGCCCAAACCGGTGCTGACCGGCGAGCAGGTGCGCCGGGTGGCGGCCCGTCGCGCCCTGGCGGCGCGTGGCCTGAACGAGTGCGTCACCTGGTCGTTCCAGCCCCGGGCGCATGCTCTGGCCTTCGGCGGCGGTCTGCCGGCGCTGGACCTGGCCAACCCGATCAGTGCCGACCTGGACGCCATGCGGCCGTCAATCCTGCCCAACCTGGCCACGGCGGCCCAGCGCAACGCGGATCGGGGGGTGCCCAACGCGGCCCTGTTCGAGGTCGGGCCGCAGTTCCACGGCGGCGAGCCCGGCGAGCAGCAGATCGTCGCCACCGGCGTGCGTGCCGGCCAGAGTGGTCCGCGGCACTGGGACGCCCGCCCGCGTCCGGTCGATGCCTTCGATGCCAAGGCCGACGCCCTGGCCGCGCTGGAGGCCGCCGGGGCGCCGGTAGCCGGCCTTCAGACCGTCGCCGAGGCGCCCGCCTGGTATCATCCCGGGCGCTCGGGCGCGCTCAAGCTGGGGCCGACAGTGCTGGCCTGGTTCGGCGAGTTGCATCCCGGCGTGCTGAGGACCCTGGACGTCAAGGGGCCGATGGCCGCCTTCGAGGTGTTGCTGGAGGCCGTCCCGGCGCCCAAGGCCCGTGCCACCAAGACCCGCCCGCTGCTGGCCGCGAGCCCATTCCAGCCGGTGGAGCGCGATTTCGCCTTTGTGGTGGCCGAGGATGTCGCCGCCGAAACCCTGGTGCGCGCCGCGAAGGGCGCCGACAAGGCGCTGATCGCCGATGTGGCGGTGTTCGACGTCTATCAGGGCGAGCGGCTCGACCCCGGCCGCAAGTCCGTGGCCCTGTGCGTCACCCTGCAACCGACCGAGCGCACGCTGACCGACGAGGATATCGAGGCCGCCGGCAGGAAGGTGGTCGCTGCCGTCGTCAAGGCCACGGGTGGCGAATTGCGGGCATAGCCCGTCCGTATGCGCGTCCCCAACCAGCATCGGCCCGCGCCTCCGCCGG
>CAYFTQ010000113.1:2707-7929 GCA_964346035.1 uncultured Roseospira sp.
GCATAGCCCGTCCGTATGCGCGTCCCCAACCAGCATCGGCCCGCGCCTCCGCCGGAGAGACGCGGGCCGGGTTCCAGGCCAGGGTTCCAGGCCAGGGTTCCAGAATCGGGGCCGATCCGCTTTGCGGCCGGCGGTAATCTGTCGCACAGTGGGGCCGATCGACCCCATCTCCTGGCACCAGGACCCGGCGCTCCATGGACACTCCGGCCGCGATTCCCTCTCTGTCCGACGATCCCTCGACCGGCATGATGACGCCGCCCCTGGCCGATCCGGCGCCGCGTCGGCTGTGTACCGACTGCGGCGTCTCGCGCATGAGCCGGCCGCAGCGCTGCGGCCCGGCCTGCCAGTTCATCACGCCGGACTATCCGGCGATGGAGGCCCGGGTTCATGGTCGCGCCCGCGACCCCGAACGGGCCGAGGAGGAGGGCTTCTTCGGTCCCTTTCTGACCATGCATCAGGCGGCCCTGAAACACCCCCGCCCGGGCGCGCAGTGGACCGGGCTGACCACCCGGCTGGGCCAGCGCCTGCTGGAAACCGGCGCCGTGGACGCGGTGCTGACCATGACCGCCGATCCCGATGACCGCTGGCGGCCGCGCCCGGTGATCGTCACCGATGCCGCCGACATGGCGGCCTGTCGCGGCATGCGGATGGGCTACGCGCCGCTGCTGGCGCTGCTGGAGCCGGCGCTGGCGCGGGGCTATCGGCGGCTGGCGGTGATCGGCATTCCCTGTCAGGTGCATGCCCTGCGCGCGCTGGAGGCCGAACTGGGCCTGGACGCGCTATATGTCATCGGAACGCCATGTTCAGACAACACCACCACCGAGAACTTCCATCACTTCCTGGGCCTGCTGACGGAAACGCCGGATGACGTGACCTACCTTGAATTCCGCGCCGATTTCCGCGTCGAGCTGCGTTTCAAGGACGGGCGCACGCGCCTGATCCCGTTCCTCAAGCTGCCGATCTCCAAGCTGCCGCGCGATTTCTTCCCGCTCACCTGCCGGACCTGCGTGGACTACACCAACGCGCTGGCGGACATCACGGTGGGCTATCTGGCCGGGCGCGGCGAACAATGGCTGCTGGTGCGCAACGCGCGCGGCCGCGATCTGCTGGAGTCGCTGGGCGACGAGGTTTCGTTGAAGCCGGTCACCAGCGCGGGCAAGCGGGCATCCTCGGTTCAGGGGTTCATCACCAACACCGAACGCGCCGCCGGCGGTATGCCGGTGCGTGGCATGCCGAACTGGCTGCGGCCGCTGATGGGCTGGCTGATGCCCCGGGTCGGCCCCAAGGGACTGGAAATCGCCCGTGCCCGCCTGGAGATGAAGGCCGCCGAAAGCGTCATCCACCTGCGCCGGGAGGAGCCCCGTCGCATGAAGCGCATGATCCCGGCGCACATTTGGCGGCTGGTGGCGCCCTATGGCCTTGTGCCGAGGGACGGCGAGACGGGCGAGGACTGAGTTTCGGCAGCGACCGGGTTAACGGGCCTGATTATAGCTCTTGACCAGTTCGGTCAGGGTCACGCCGATCTTGTCGGACTCGGTGATGACGACCTCGCCGCGGGCGACCAGAATGTCGTTGGCATAGATCTCCACCGGCTGGCTTGTTTTCTGTTCCAGTTCCACCACGGCGCCACGGCCCAGCTTCAAAAGCTGGTTGACGCGCAGGTTTGCCTTGCCCAGCACGACCGCGATCTCGACCGGGACGTTATAGACGGCCTGCTTCTGGCCGCGGGCGGCCTTGGAGGCGGAGGCGGAGGCGGGCTCGCTGGACATGGCGCATTCGATCCGGACAGCACGGCGAGGCAGCGCACGACGGCGCCGGCGGCACGAAACGCCGTTCCGCTCCACCATCGTGCCAGGGGTTCGTTAACAGGGCCTTAGCGACCCCCATGGACCGCACCGCCGGGGCGCGCCCCGCCAAGGCCGCCGCGCGGGCGATCTCCTGATCCGCCATGCGCAGCGACTCGACCAGTCCGCGGGCCTTGTCCGACAGCTCGGCGCCAGCATGGGCGCGGCCGTCCAGGACGACCACCCCGGCGCCACTCTCACGGTCCGCAGGCTCGGACATGGCGGCGTGCCCTCTGCCATTGGCAGCGCGGCAGCACCGCCACGCGGGCCCGGCGACTACTTCAGGCCGAAGCTGGCGAAGCGCTTGTTGAACTTGGCCACCTGACCGCCCGAATCAACCAGACGCTGCACGCCGGTCCAGGCCGGGTGGCTCTTGGGGTCGATGTCCAGACGCAGCTGATCACCGGCATAGGTCGAACGGGTCTTGAACTCGGTCCCGTCCGTCATGATGACGGTGATTTCCTTGTACTCCGGATGGATGTCAGCTTTCATGTCGGTCTCTCCTGCGCGGGAAGCCGGTCTTATACCGACGCGGGCGGGCCGGTGCAAGAGCCGACGCAGCGGTTTTCCCTGCGCGTGCGAACACTTTGCCCCGCACGTGCGGGCACGACGAAACCAGACAACGACATCAAGAAAGGCGAGAGGCCAGCATGTCAGGCGTGATCCATCTGGGCGGCACCGAGGCCGACGCCATAGAGACCCTGAGCGGCGACAGCGTCCGCGCGCCCGATCCCGAGGACGCCGAGACCGCGCGCCGGATCGAGGCCATCATGGCCGAGATGGACGACATGGACCCGGACCGCTTCGCCGCCGGCCCGGCCCGGATGGCCTCGGACTATGCCGACCGGGTGCTGTCGCATGTCACCACCTCGGAGCTGGACGGGGTGCATGACAAGCTCGTCGAACTGCGCCTGCTGTATCAGGGTCTGGGGGCGGAGCGGCTGCGCAAGGACAAGCACGGCCTGCTCGGGCGCATGGTGTTCAGCTTCCACAAAGAGCTTGAGAAGTTCCGCCAGCGCTTCGAGTCGGCCCGCGCCACCGTTGACCGCCTGGTCGCGCACCTGGAATCGGACCAGCGCGAAAGCGCCATCGCCATCAAGACGCTGGCCACCATGGGGCACGAGGTCACGGCCGCCTTCCGTGAACTGGCGCTGCATGTGGAGGCCGGCCAACGCAAGCTGGAGCAGTGGCGCGCCCAGGGACCGCAGGCGCCCGGCCAGCCGGGCAGCGCCGGGACCAGCGAGACCGACCAGTTGATGGAAGCCATGGACCAGCGGGCCTGGGCCGAGCGGCTGGACCACTGGGACCGGGTGGTGACCAACCTGACCAAGACCCGGTCCATCATGGGCACGACCATACCGACGGTCTATCAGACACTGAAAATGGAACGGGTCGTCATGGAGGAACTGGGCACCGCCCTGACCCAGTTCATTCCCGCTATCCGCCAGCAGATCGCCTTGTTCGTCCAGCAGGCGCGCCAGGGTCGCCGGCTGGAGAACCTCAAGGCCACGCGCGAGATGACCGACGCCGTTCTGGAGCAGGTTGCCGGCCAGCTTGAACACAACGCCGACCTGCTCACCGAGCAGATGCGCGAGGGCGGGGTTTCCACCGATGTGCTACTCAAGATGATGGACGACGTCGCCGGCTCCATCGAGCGCCTGGACCAGCAAACCAGGGAGGCCATGGCCTACCGCGCCGAAAGCCGTCAGCAACTGGAGCAGGCCACCCGGACCTTCGCCGACCGCGTCGCCAGGGTGGCGTCGCCGGGCTGACCACGACGGTCAGCGAACCCGCGTGTCCGGGACCCGACGCTAAAGCGGCCGGGGGCGGGGCCAAGGCCGGGGCCGGCCGTTGGAACGGCCGGCCAACCCCGTCATGGGCGCTACTGGGCCCGGTTGCCGGACCCGTTCATGTTGCCACGCCCCTGGATGTCGCCGAAGAAGCGGAAGAAGTCGCTGTCCGGCGACAGCACCATCGACGTTCCGGAGCCGTCGGCCATGGATTTCCGGTACGCCTCCATGGACCGGTAGAAGGCAAAGAACTCCGGATCGCGGCCAAAGGACTCGGCGTAGATGCGGATGGCCTCGGCGTCGCCCTGACCCCGGACGGCCTGGGCGCGGTTCTCGGCCTCGGCGACGATGACCGCCTTTTCGCGATCCGCGCGGGCGCGGATCTGCTGCGCCAGTTCGCGACCCTGAGCACGGGCCTCGCGGGCCTCGCGTTCGCGCTCGGACCTGATGCGCTCGTAGATGGCCTGGCTGGTCTGCGTCGGAAGGTCGGCCCGCCGGATGCGCACATCGGTCACGGCAATGCCCAGTTCTCCGGCCTCGCTGTCAACGCGGTCGCGGATGCGGGTCATCAGTTCGGCGCGTTCCTGCGACAGCAACTGGGTCAGGTTGACGTTGCCCAGCACCCGACGCAGGGTCGAGATAATGATGTCGGACAGGCGCGAGCGCGCGTTCGCCTCTGACGTGACCGACTGGTAGAACAGGATCGGGTCGGCGATGCGCCAGCGCGAATAGGTATCCACGACCACGCGTTTCTGGTCGGCCAGGATCAGTTCCTCGCCGGGCGGGTTGAGGCCGAGCACCCGCTTCTCGTACACGACAAGGTTCTGCACGAACGGGATCTTGAAGTTCAGGCCCTTTTCGCCGCTTTCATCCACCAAGGTGCCGTCGTCGGCTTCCACGACATCGTTCAGCACCCGCTTTGGATCACCGAACTGCATGACGATGACCTGTTCGGTCTCGCGCACGACGAAGGCGGCGTTATAGGCCAGGAACAGGCCCAGAAGGGCGACCCCGGCCACCGCGATCAGAATGATCCGTTTCATCGGTCAGCTCCCGTGCTGGTGGTCGTGCCGCCGCTGCCGCCGCCGCTGCCGGCGGTTCCGTCCTGCATGCGGTTGCGGATCTCCGGCAGGGGCAGATAGGGCACCACGCCGCTGCCACCCTCGGTGCCGATAATCACCTTGTTCACGTTGCCCAGCACCTCTTCCATCGTTTCCAGATAGATGCGTTCGGTGGTGACGTCCTTGGCCACGCTGTAGGCTTGATAGACCGAATCGAAACGGGATGCGTCACCCTGCGAGCGGTTGACGATTTCCTCCCGGTACGCCTCGGACTCCTGCAACAGGCGCTCCGCTTCGCCACGGGCCTGCGGGATGATGGAGTTGCGGTAGGCCTCGGCCTCGTTCCGCAGCCGCTCGCGGTCGGCGCGGGCGCGCTGGACATCGTTGAAGGCGTCCACCACCTCGGCCGGCGGATCCACCTTCAGAAGCTGCACACGGCGTATGGTGATTCCGGCCCCGTACTCATCCAGCAGGACCTGGAGCTGATCCAGGGTCCGGTCCTCGACCTCCTGGCGGCCCTCGGTCAG
>CAYFTQ010000114.1:0-7905 GCA_964346035.1 uncultured Roseospira sp.
ATTTCGGGCTCGTAGCCGGCTTCGACCAGCGTTTCGAAACCCATTCGGATCAGCTCGACGAGGCCGCCGCACAGCACGGCCTGTTCGCCGAACAGGTCGGTTTCGCATTCCTCGCGGAAGCTGGTCTCGATGATGCCCGAGCGCCCGCCGCCGATGGCCGAGGCGTAGGACAGGCCCAACTCATGGGCGTTGCCGCTGGCGTTCCGGGCCACCGCGATCAAGCAAGGCACGCCGCCGCCGCGCACGTATTCCGACCGTACGGTGTGACCGGGCCCCTTCGGCGCGACCATGAACACGTCCAGGTCGGAGCGCGGCTCGATCAGCGAGAAGTGAATGTTCAGGCCGTGGGCGAAGGCGATGGCGGTGCCCTCGCGCATGGTGCCGGCCAAGTGGTCCTTGTACAGGTCGGCCTGTTGTTCGTCCGGGGTCAGGATCATGACCACGTCGGCCCAGGCGCCGGCTTCGGCCGGGGTCATGACCTTCAGGCCCTCGGCCTCGGCCTTGCGCCGGCTGGACGAGCCCTCGCGCAGCGCCACGGCCACCTCGGCAACGCCGGAATCGCGCAGGTTGAGGGCGTGGGCGTGGCCCTGGCTACCATAGCCGACGATGGCGATCTTCTTGCCCTTGACCAGATTCAGGTCGGCGTCTCGGTCGTAGTACACGCGCATGGTTGTGGTGATCCCCTGAGTGTTGGCTTTGGTGAGTAAACGGGGCGCGGACGGGCGCCGGGGCGCCGCCTACATGGCCTCGTTGCCGCGCGCGATGGCGACGGCGCCTGTACGGCTGATCTCGGCCAGGCCGAGCGGCTCCATCAACTTGATGAAGGCGTCCAGCTTTTCTGTCTTGCCGACGATCTCGAAAACGAAGGAATCATTGGTGCTGTCAACCACGTTGGCGCGGAAAATGTCGGCGATGCGCAGGCTTTCGACGCGCTTTTCGCCCGCGCCGACAACCTTGACCAGCGCCAGTTCCCGGCCCACCGAGGGGCCTTCGACCGTCAGGTCGGAGACCTTGCGCACCGGCACCAGGCGGCCGAGCTGGGCCTTGATCTGCTCGATCACCATGGGCGTGCCCGAGGTCACCAGGGTGATGCGCGACAGCTTCTCGGTGGTGTCCACTTCGGCCACGGTCAGGCTTTCGATGTTATAGCCGCGCCCGGAGAAGAGGCCGATGACGCGGGCCAGCACACCCGATTCGTTGTCCACCAGCACGGCGATGGTGTGGGTCCGGATGTCCTGTTGCGCCATCATGCCTGGGAAGCCCTGTTCAGTCGTTTTGCTTGCGGGGATGTCGCGCGCCGCCTAGACCAGCGCCATACCGTGGTCCGAGACCGTAGAGCCGGCGCCGTCCTCCGGCCCCAGCAGCATCTCGTTGTGGGCCGCGCCGGACGGGATCATGGGATAGCAGTTCTCGGACGGATCGACGCGCACGTCCATCAGGACCGGCCTGGGCGTATCGATCATGGTCTGGATGGCCTCGTCCAGGTCCGCCGGCTTGTCCACCACCAGGCCCAGCCAGCCGAAGCTTTCGGCCAGCTTGACAAAGTCCGGCAGGGCGTCGCTGTAGCTTTCGGAATAGCGGCTGCCGTGAAGCAACTCCTGCCACTGGCGCACCATGCCCATGTAGTGGTTGTTGAGGATGAACACCTTGACCGGCAGGCGGTATTGCGCCGCCGTGCCCATTTCCTGCAGGTTCATCAGGAACGAGGCCTCGCCGGCGATGTCGATCACCAGGGAGTCCGGATGCGCCACCTGCACCCCGATCGCGGCCGGGAAGCCGTAGCCCATGGTTCCCAGACCGCCCGAGGTCATCCAGCGGTTGGGCTGTTCGAACCTGTAGAACTGGGCCGCCCACATCTGGTGCTGGCCGACCTCGGTCGTGATGTAGGTATCACGTCCGCGCGTGGACTCGTACAGGCGCTGGATGGCGAACTGCGGCTTGATGACCGAGTCGGAATGGCGATAGGCCAGACAGTTGCGGGCCTTCCACTCGTCGATGCGACCCCACCAGGCGGCCAGCGCCTTTTGTGCCGGACGGACCTGCCGGGCCTTCCAGACCCGGATCATGTCCTCCAGCACGTGCGCGACGTCGCCGACGATGCCGACGTCAACGGGGACGTTCTTGTTGATCGAGGACGGGTCGATATCGACATGGATCTTTTTCGCGCCGGGCGAGAAGGCGTCCAGCCGGCCCGTGACGCGGTCGTCGAAGCGCGCCCCGATGCAGATCAACAGATCGCTGTCGTGCATGGCGTGGTTGGCCTCGAACGTGCCATGCATGCCCAGCATGCCCAGAAACTGCTGGTCCGAGGACGGAAACGCGCCCAGACCCATCAGGGTGCTGGTGATCGGAAACCCGGTCGAGCGCACGAAACTGGTCAGCAGGCTGCACGCGCTGGGACCGGAGTTCACCACCCCGCCGCCGACATAGAAGATCGGCCGCTGGGCCGCGCCCATCATATCCACCGCGCGTTCGATCAGGCGGATGTCACCCTTGACCTGCGGCTTGTACGACCGGTGTTTGACCCGGGCCGCCGGAACATAGGGGGCCTTGCCCATCAGGATGTCCTTGGGCAGATCCACCACCACCGGGCCGGGCCGGCCGGTGGCCGCCACGATGAAGGCCTCGTGGATGGTGCGCGCCAGGGTGTTCGGGTCCTTGACCAGATAGTTGTGTTTCGTACACTGGCGCGTGATGCCGGTCGTGTCGGCCTCCTGGAAGGCATCGTTGCCGATCAGAAAGGTTGGCACCTGGCCGGTCAGGCAGACCACCGGGATGGAATCCATCAGCGCGTCGGTCAGGCCGGTGACGGCATTGGTCGCGCCCGGACCGGAGGTGACCAGAACCACGCCGACCTTGCCGGTGGAGCGCGCATAGCCCTCCGCCATGTGGACCGCGCCCTGTTCGTGGCGCACCAGGACATGACGGATCCGATTCTGCTTGAACAGGGCATCATAGATCGGCAGCACGGCTCCGCCGGGGTAACCGAAGACCACATCCACGCCCTGGTCAGCCAGGGCCTTGAGAAGGATGTCCGCGCCGGTGAGCTGACTGTCTGACATGGTAGGCATCCTGTAGCGGGCATCGGAACCGACGCCGCAAAAGCGGCGACCGGACCCCGCGCCTGCGGCCGAGCCGCCTCCGCTCCGGGGACGGCCGCGCTTGCGGGGGTCTGGGCGAAAGGCCAACGGCGCGCGCGCCGACGAGGGCCGGCGGGCGCGGGGAGCGCCACCCTAAGCCCGCCTCACGGGGCGGTCAACCAAAACCGGCGAACGTTTGCAATGGTTTCGCGGACCTGACTTTCCGAATATTGCGCGCCTGTGTCGGGTCGGGCGATGGAGTCCGCCCGCACCTGCCGGCGCAGCCATGTCCGCTGGCGCTTGGCGTATTGGCGGCTGGCCGCCTGAGCGCGCGTAATGGCGGTGGCGAGGTCGATGTCGCCGCGCAGGGACGCAGACAGTTCGGGCACGCCGACGGCCTTCATGACCGGCCGTTCCGGCGACAGGTCGCGCGCCAGCAGGGCGCGAACCTCGTCCAGTGCGCCGGCCTCGACCATGCCTTCGAAGCGCGCGTCGATGGCCGCGCGCAGCGCCTCGCGCGGCGGGTCCAGGACCAGTGTCAGCACGCGCGCTTCCGGCAGAGGCAGCACCGGCGGCCGGTCCTGCCACCAGGCCAGCGGGCGGCCGGTGGCCTCCAGAACCTCCCACGCCCGGGCCACGCGCTGGGCGTTGGCGGGGTCGATGCGTGCCGCCGTGTCGGCATCGCGCGCCGCCAGATCGGCATGGGCGGCTGCCGCGCCCCGGACGGCGACCCGGGCACGCGCGGCATCACGCACCCAGGGCGGGATGTCGGGGATCTGCGCCAGTCCATCGGTCAGGGCGCGCAGGTACAGCCCGGTTCCGCCCACCATCAGCGGCAGGCGACCCGCAGCCCAGGCCTCGCGCGCCGCCTCTGCCGCCAACCCGGCCCAGCGCGCGGCCGAACACACCTCGTCCCCGTCCAGGACACCATACAACTTATGCGGCACCCTTGCCTCTTCCGCCGCCGAAGGGCGCGCGGTCAGGATGCGCAGATCACGATAGACCTGCATGCTGTCGGCGTTGATGACCGTCCCCCCCAGCGCTTCGGCCAACGCCAGGGCCAGCGAGGACTTGCCGCTGGCGGTGGCGCCGCACAGCAGAACCAGGGGGTGTTTCGGCGCGGCAGGCTCTGTCATGGGCCGACCTTGACGCGCGCGCGCCCCGCCGACAAGGTCACGACCGCCCCAGAGCGAGGAGACCCGACCATGCGCCTGTTCCTTGGTCTGCGCCCGCCGCCGGACGTGCGCGCCGAACTGGCCGCGCTGGCCATCGGTCTGCCCGGCGCGCGCTGGGTGGCGGCCGACAACATTCATATGACCCTGCGCTTCCTGGGCGAGGTCTCGCCCGCCGACGCCGAGGACCTGGACGCCGAACTGCGCACCCTGAAGGCCGAGCCGGCAGCGGTGCGCCTGCAAGGAATAGGCACCTTCGGCCAGGGCCGCAAGGTCCACGCGCTATGGGTGGCGGCGGACCGCGACCCCGCTCTGGTGCATGTGCGCGACAGGGTGGAGGCGGCCGTCCAGCGCGCCGGGTTCGCGCCCGAGGGCCGCAAGTTCATCCCCCATATCACGCTGGCGCGCCTGCGGACGGCCGACCCGGCCCGGCTGGAGGGCTTCATCGCCGCCCACAACGACCGCGCCTTCGCGCCCTTCACAGCCGACGAAGTGACCCTGTTCCAAAGCCACCTGACCCGCGCCGGCGCCGAATACTCGGTCTGCGAGACCTATCCGCTGGGATAGGCCGCTTCGCCGGCTACGCCTCGCCGCGCAGCATGGCGACATAGGTCGGCTTGAGCGCGATGGTCTTCATGACCCAGGTGATCCACAACTCCTCCAAGGGCGCGATGACCCCGGGAAACGATGGCGTCAGGTTGTTGTCGTAGTCGAACTCGATCAGCATCGCGCGGCCCATCTGTGTGATAAGCGGGCACGAGGTATAGCCGTCATAACGGGCGTCCGTAGTCGCGCCGGCGATGTCGGCCACCAGGTGCTCGACAGCGACCGGCACCTGGAACTTGACGCTGGCGGCCGTCTTGCCCTTGGGCACGCCGGCCACGTCACCGACCCCGAAGACCTGCGGATAGCGGATATGGCGCATGGTGTGGCGGTCCACCTCCATCCAGCCGTCGGCAGCCCATTTGCCGGTGCGCCACGGCAGCGGGCTTTGGCGCACCACGGCGGCGGCGCGCATGGGCGGTATGACGTTGATGAAGTCATAGCCGATGGCGCGCGGGCCGTCGGGCGTTTCGAAGACCGCTTCCTTGCGGGACAGATCAATGCCGGTCAGGACGTGGTGATAGCGCGTATCGAAGCCCCGATCCTCGAACAGCATGCGAACCTTCTCGTGCACGATCGGCACACTGAACAGGCTGCCCGAGTGCGCGGCATAAATGATGTGGCCCGCCCCGCGCGTGCCGCGTTGGCGCATGCGGTCGTCGGTCAGGAAGGTATACTTCAGCGGCGCACCGGCGCACTTCATCTCGGTCGCCGGACGCAGGAACAGGCCGGTACCGCCCTCATCGACGAATCGGGACATGGCCTGCCAGGTGGCGTACGCCCCCTCGGCACTGTGGTAGTGGCTGCCCAGACCATCCTGGCCGATGCGCCCGACCTCCATGCCCTCGATGGCCCCATAGTCCAGGTCGATGCCGGCGGCGACAACCAGATAGTCATAGGCCACCTCGCGGCCGCTGGCGGTGACCACCTTTTTCGCCTCTGGGTCGATTTCTGCGGCCGCCTCCTCGATCCAGTCCACGCCCCGATGGACATACTGGGCCGTGGTCGATACCGGATAGCCGGGCGGCTTCAGCCCCGCACCGACAAGCGTATAGCCGGGCTGGTAGAGATGGTCCCGGCGCCCGTCCACCAGGGTGATGGTGGCGCCGTCCAGCCGCTCGGCCAGGCGCGAGGCGGTGGACAGCCCGGCCGCGCCGGCGCCGACGATAACGATTCGCGCGCTGGTCTCTACGCGCTGCGCAGCCTGCGCCGGGCGTGCCAGAGCCAGGCCGCCGGCGGCGCCAGTGGTGGCCAGGGCGCCGCCACCCAGGGCCAGACGAAGCAGGTTGCGCCGGTCCATGCGCGGACCGGCGGGCGGCCAAGGGGTCCGGGGACCCATAGGATCCTGGGGCATCGGGTGTCCTCCCTGTCGAGCTGGCGGCCCTGGCGCGGCCCCCGGGTCTTGTGTCGGGGCGCCCGTTCAGATGTGGATCGCGCCATGCGCGGACCAGCCTATTCGTTGAAGCGATAGATCATGTCGCTGGCCCACAAGTAGCTCCACGGCAGGCCGCTGTTGCGCCAGCCGCCGACATCCCGCACCCCGGCGGTGTCACCGTCCCTGCGCTTGGAGCCCTCGAAGCCATCCACCATCGTATAGGTTTTCATCCAGCCCCGATCGTACAGAAGATTGGCGCCCGGGGCACTGTGCGTGACCGCCGCACCGGCGACAGTACCAACGACAGCGGCCGACACGCCAAACAGTCCGGCCGGGACAAGGGAACGGATCGGCGACAGCGACATGACGGGAGCCTCCGTTGCCGGGCGACGGAAAAACGAGACCGCGCCGTGTTCGACACCGGCGCGACCCGGGATCGGGCCAAAAGTTGCCGGCGTTGGGCCACGACCGCCGAACGGGCACCAGGAGAGCGCGCGGCACGATCCTGGATCGGTTCCGGTATAAAATTAGGCACGACTAATGTAAAGGCCCGCATTGAGCCCGCTCAGGCGGGGTCGGCCGCCTCTGCCTCGTGGACGCACCGTTCCGCCGCCGGCAGGTGCTGGCTTTGGGTTTCGTCGCGCAGGTTCTGAAGCAGGGCGATGATGTCCGGATCGTCGATCAGGGTCAGCAGGTCCCCATAGCGCGCCAGGGCCTCCGACTCATCTTGCACGGCGGCCCGGCAGGCCTCAACCAGGTTGGCCGGCGGCGAGAGCCGCCCACGCCACGAATTGGGCGGCAAGTCCAGGCCAAGGCGCTCGAAAGCCTGGATCAGGCTGTCGACGTGTCGGCGTTCCGCCTCGGCGATACCGACGAACGGACGAACCGGACCGAAAGCGGCGATCGCGGCCTCGGCACGGGCCTCGGCGCGGTATTCCAGATCAAGGGCCTCCTGGAGCGCGGCCCGCGCGGTATCGTGCATGAACGACTCTCCCGCTTGCGACAACCTCTCCGCTTCTCGCGTATCGTTGAGGTCCGGTCATTGTCATTTCTCAAGAGACGGCACGGAAGGCGGGCGCGCGATCATGACCCGGCGTCGTCGCCTGCGGAGCGGCCGGTCCGGGCCTGCGCGGCGCAAGCCGAACAGGTGCCCCGCAGTTCCAGGCTGCTGGACTGCACCAAAAAGCCCTGCGTCGCGGCCAGCGCGTGCAGACGCCCGCCGATGGCGCGATCCTCCGTCTCGCGTGTGGCGCCGCAGTGGTCGCAGATCACCAGAATGACCGGCCCCTGCGCGTTTTCGTGCGCGTGGCGGCAGGGCACAAAGGCATTCAGGGTCTCGACCCGGTGGACCAGGCCCAGGTCGCGCAACCGCTCCAGCGCGCGATAGACCTGTGCCGGGGCGCGCACGCCGCGCCCCCGCACCCGGTCCAGGATGTCATAGGCGCCCAGAGGCACCGCCGCCTCGGCCAGCGCCTCCAGGACCAGCGCCTGGTTGCGGGTCAGGGCGCAACCGCTGTCGGGCACCGCCGGACCGGCCGTCATCAACCGCCCTCCCCGGCCCGCGCGGGCGGGCCGCCGCCACCGCCACCGCCACCGTCACCGCCAAGGGGCAGAAGCGAAAGCAGGAACAGACCGAAGGCGGCGACCACGATCGACGGGCCGGATGGCGTATCCC
>CAYFTQ010000115.1:0-7895 GCA_964346035.1 uncultured Roseospira sp.
GGCGCCCCCGGCGGGGGTGCCCGCCCGCGTGGAGTGGGCCCCCGCCCCCGCCGACACCCGCGGCAACGCGCGCGAGACCGCCGCCTGGATCCGCCGCACCGGCCATCACTCGGTTCGTCTGATCACCGCCGCCTATCACATGCGCCGGGCCCTTCTGGAGCTGCGCGCGCAGATGCCGGAGGTCCGCTTCCTGCCGGACCCGGTTTTTCCGCCCCACGTCAAGCAGGACGAATGGTGGCGCTATCCGGGAACCGCAGCCCTGCTGGCCACGGAATTCAACAAGTACCTGGCGGCCTGGCTGCGGGTCACCCTGGGGCTGGGTGAGACCGCCGGCGCGCCGCGTGCGTTCGATTCGGGAGCCTCCTGACCATGCCTCGTGCCGTCGCGATTCTGAGGTCGCTTGCTTTCAACGTCTGTTATGTGGGCTGGACGGCCCTGCTGGCCGTCGGGTATCTGCCGTTGCTGCCGGCGCCCCGCCGCGTGGTTGTGGCGGCCACCAAGGCGTGGCTGGCCGGCCTGCGCTGGCTGGCCGCTCGCGTGGCCGGGGTCCGGGTGCGCGTCGAGGGCATGGACACCCTGCCCGCGGGTCCGGTGATTATCGCTGCCAAGCACCAGAGCGCTCTGGATACCTTTGTGTTTCACGGGCTGCTGTCGGACCCGGTCTATGTGCTGAAGCGCGAGTTGTTCCGCATTCCGCTGGTGGGGTGGTACATGAAGGCCTCCGGCATGATCGGCATTGATCGCTCCGCCGGCGCATCGGCCCTCAGGACGATGCTGGAGGCCTGCGGCGAGGCCCTGGCGGAGGGGCGCCAGATCATCGTCTTTCCGGAAGGAACCCGGGTGGCGCCGGGCCAACGGCGGCCGTATCACCCAGGCGTCGCCGCACTGTATGCGCGCTTTCCGGACGTGCCGGTGATACCCGTTGCGCTCAATACCGGCTTGCTGTGGCGCCGAAAGGCGTTCATCAAGATCCCCGGGACGGTCACGGTGCGCATGCTGGCTCCGATGCCGGCCGGACTGGACCGCCGGGCCATGCTGAAGGCCCTGAGCGAGCGCATCGAGGACGCCTGCTTGGCCCTGCCGGGGCCTCGGGAGCGGGACAGGCTTGTGGAAAACTCTGTGGGAGAGGCAGGCTGAACAGCCACGGGCCCAGCCTCGCCACACGGCCGACAGGGACGCTGTTGCGAGGGTCCGGGCCCGGGCGCCGCGCCGAACAAAAAGCGAACAGAGGTTGACGGGCGCGTCCGTGGGCCATACGTGATGGCGTCCGGGGGGCTCCCGGAGCCCCGCGCGGAGGCCTGTCGCGGGCATCGCGCGGGTGGTGGCAAACGGGGCTTCGCCTTCGGGAGGTCAGGCGCTTGGAGAAGACGGCGATGGCACCAACGCCCCTGGCGGGGCGTATCTGGGACATGAAGTACCGGCTTAAACAGCCGGACGGGCGGCCTGTGGATAACTCAGTCGAAGACACCTGGCGACGGGTGGCGAAGGCCCTGGCAGCGGTCGAGGATGATGCGGAACACTGGGCCGAACGGTTCATGGCCGCGCTGTCGGACTACCGTTTCATCCCGGCCGGTCGCATCCTGGCCGGGGCCGGCACGCGGCGGCGTGTCACGCTGTTCAACTGCTTCGTCATGGGCCGCCTGCCGGACGACATGGGCGGCATTTTCGCCCATCTGCGCGAGGCCGCGCTGACGCTCCAGTTCGGCGGCGGTATCGGGTACGATTTTTCCACCCTGCGGCCGGCCGGCGCGCCGGTGGCCGGCGTGGGCGCCGAGGCCTCCGGCCCGGTCTCGTTCATGGACATCTGGGACACCATGTGCCGGACCATCATGAGCGCCGGTTCGCGCCGGGGCGCGATGATGGGCACCCTGCGGTGCGATCATCCCGACATCGAGGCCTTCATCGACGCCAAGCGCAATGCCGGGCGACTGCGCAACTTCAATCTTTCCGTGCTGGTCACCGACGCCTTCATGAACGCGGTCGCGGATGATGCCGCCTGGCCGCTGGTATTCGATGGCGCCCCCTGGCGCACCTTGCGGGCACGCGATCTGTGGGAGCGCATCATGCGCGCGACCTATGACATCGCCGAGCCGGGCGTGATCTTCATCGACCGCATCAACCGCGCTAATCCTCTTTGGTATGCTGAAGAGATAATTGCCACCAATCCATGCGGAGAACAGCCGTTGCCGGCGTATGGCACCTGCCTGCTGGGTTCCATCAATCTGGTCCGGCTGGTCCGCCAACCGTTCACCGACCGGGCTGCGCTGGACCAGGCGGCGCTGGCCGAGGTGGCCTCCACGGCAGTGCGCATGCTGGATAATGTCATCGAGGTCTCGCGCTACCCGCTGTCCGAACAGGCGCGCGAGGCTCGCGACAAGCGCCGCATCGGCCTGGGAATCACCGGGTTGGCCGATGCCCTCATCCTGTGCGGGGTGCGCTATGGCTCAGCGCAGGCCGTGGCTCTGACCGATCGCTGGATGGCGGCGTTGCGGCGCGCCGCCACGGCGGCCTCGATCGACCTGGCGCGCGAGAAGGGTCCGTTTCCGCTGTTCGAGCGGGAGCGCTATCTGGCGGGCGAGAGCGTGCGCGCGCTGGACGAGGACCTTCGCGCCGGGATCGCGCGCCATGGTATCCGAAACGGGCTGGTGATGTCGGTGGCGCCGACCGGGACCATCTCGCTGTTCGCCGACAACGTGTCCTCCGGCCTGGAGCCGGTGTTCAGCTTCAACGCCCGGCGCACCATGCTGGACCCGGATGGCTCCCGGCGCACGGAGACGGTGTCGGACCATGCCTGGCGTCTGTACCGGGCGGTCACGGGCCGGGAGCCCACGCCCGGCGGCGCTTTCGTGGATGCCTCGACGCTCACACCCGCCGAACATCTGGCCATGCAGGCGGTGGTCCAGAAACACGTTGACAGCGCCGTCTCCAAGACCATCAACGTGCCCGAGAACATGCCCTTCGCGGCCTTCAAGGACGTCTATCGGCTGGCCTGGGACAGCGGCTGCAAGGGCTGCACGACCTATCGTCCCAACCCGGTCAGCGGGGCCGTGCTGTCGGCGGCCGAGCCGGCAGCGGAGGCCGCGCCGGAAGGAGCCGGCGAGACCTGTCCTGCCTGCGGGCAGCCGGTGGAGCCCGCCGTCGCCGGCTGCGAACGCTGCGCGAGTTGAGCCGGTTGCTTGGGCTCAGGGCTGGGCGTCGTCCCGGATTCGGTCCGGTGGCAGGGTGACGGTAACGGTGGTTCCCTTGCCCTTGCGGCTGGTGATGGTCAGGTCGCCGCCGTGCAGGACCATCAGTGCCCGGGTCAGCGGCAGGCCCAGCCCGGTGCCCTCGTGCCGGCGTGTCACGCCGGAGTCGACCTGGCCGAACGCCGTCAGGGCGAGGTCGATTTCGGGCGCCGTCATGCCGATGCCCGAATCCGTGACCGAGACGGCGAGGTCCCCTTCGGGTCGCCGTGTGGCGGTCAACTGAACCCGGCCACCGGCGGGCGTGAACTTGACCGCGTTCGACAGCAGGTTCAACAGCACCTGCTTGATTCGGCGTCCATCGACAAACACCGGCGGCAGCCTGTCCAGTCCGGCTTGTGTCAAAACAACGTTGCCTTGGCGCGCCCGGCCCTGCATCAGGCGAAGGGCGCCCTCGGCCAGGGTGTCAAGGTCTTCGATCGCTTCCGTCAGTTCAAGGCGGCCGGCCTCGATCTTGGAGACATCAAGGATGTCGTTGATGATCTCAAGCAGGTGTTGGCCGGAATCGTGGATGTTGCCAAGATATTCCAGGTAGCGGGGCTGCGAGATCGCCCCCAGGACCTGTCGCTGCATGACGTCGGAAAAGCCGATGATGGCGTTCAGGGGCGTGCGCAGTTCGTGGCTCATGTTGGCCAGGAACTCGCTTTTGGTGCGGTTCGCGGTTTCGGCCTGTTCCTTGGCCTGGCGCAGTTCCTCGGCGGCGCGGTCACGCGCCAGCACGCCGCTGAGCCATTGCGCCATCAGCTTGATCAACTCCCGGTCGGTCGAGGAGCAGGTCGCGGGGCCGGGTTCGGGTGACACGAAGACCAGCAACAGGCGTTGCGACCCGACCAGCACGCGCTGGGCCAGGGCGCGGCCGTGCGCCTCGTCCTTGGGGTCCACGGCGCAGTCGGTAATCTCGATGGCGCCGACCCCACGGCCCAGACACAGGGGTTCGGGGCTGGTCAGCACCTCGGCGACGGGCACCCCGGCCAGCGGGACCGTTTCGTCCGGTCGCAGGCCGCCGGCGGACCCGCCCACACGATCCGGATCGGACACCCGCGAGACGACCGCCAGCCGGTCCCCCTCGACCGCCAGCAACAGGCCCACATCATGGCCGAAATGCCGCACCCCGAACCGCAGCAAAGCGGCCACGCTGGCCTCGGTATCGGGCAGCGTCTCGGTCGTCACCCGGTGCAGGTCGCGCAAGGCCCGCTCGCTGGCGCGCAACGCCAGTTCGGCGGTTTTGCGGGCGGTGATGTCGGTGTACAGCCCGACAATGCCGCCGTCGCGGGTGCGCCGTTCGGTGACGAGAAGCCAGGCGCCCGTTTCGGGATGCATCAGTTCGACCGCGCCGTCGGCGGCGCGGTGCGCGGCCAGGCGTCGGGCGAATCGATCTGCCGGCGTGCCAGCGACCTCCTCGTGGTCCACCACCAGCGCAGTGGCCGGCCAGGCGGCGCGCGCCTCCAGGATCTCCGTGAAGGTCATGCCCGGCTTGAGGCAGCCGCTCAGGTCGCGAAACAGGCCCTCGAAGCGCCGGTTCCAGAGCACCAGGCGATCCTCGGCGTCCCACAGCGTAAAGCCGTCACCGATACTCTCCAGGGCCTCAAGCAGCATCGATTCGGCACGGTGGGCGCGATCCTCCGCCTTCCGCTGCGGTCCGATGTCGGCGGCGATACCGCGATAGCAGAGAAAGCGGCCGTCGGCGGCGAAGATCGGCTTGCCGGAGGCCTTGATGTGGTGGTTCTCGCCGGTGTCCGGGTTGCGCCACGAATACGAAAAATCCCGGAACGGACGATGTGCGTCCAGATCGGCTTGATGTCGGTGCGCGGCTTCCGGGTCCTGGCGCGCAATGATCTCGGCACGAGTCAGGCCGAAGCCGTGGCTTGGGTCGCTGCCGCCGTCCGCTCCACCACCGGTTCCCAGGGATACCCACGTAATGCGGTGATCGGGGCCGCTTTCCCAGAACCAGTCGGAACTGGATTCCGCGAAGTCCCGGAATCTCTGTTCGCTGGCGCGCAGTTCCCGGGTGCGCTGTTCGACCAGGTCCTCGGTGCGGGCCTGCGCCTCGCGCAGGTCCTGTTCCAGTTGCTTGAAGGCGGACACGTCCGTTACCAGGGAAACGTATCCCTGAATCGCCCCCGTATCGTCGCGGTGGGGTACGAACTCGAAACAGCCCTGAATGCGACCGAAGTTGGTCTGGAAGGGGGCTTCGAACCTCACCGTCTCGCCGCGCAGGACGCGTTCGATATGCCGCTCCACGCGGGCGAAGTTCTCGGCCCCGACCAGGTCCGGCACCCGCTGACCAAGCGCGTCCCCGGGGGCGATACCGAACCAGTCCTCATAGCGCGCGTTGTTGAAGCGATAGCGCAGGTCGCGTCCGACGTAGGTCAACAGGGCGGGCAGGTTGTCGGCGATGGTGTTGAGCAGGCGATCGCGCTCGCCCAGTTCCGCTGCCACCGCCTGGCGGCGCCAGGTTTCCTCGCGCAACCGGTCCTGTTCGATCCGGATCATGGCGCCGGCGCGCCTGACGACCACCTGCAAGGACAGATAGGCCAGCCCCAGCACACAGCAGGCCAGGGCAATGAACATGTTCTGGCGCCTGTTGGCGGCGCTCAGCATGGCGCTGGTGTCCAGGCTGACACCAAGCGCCGCCACCACCGCGCCGGAAGCATCGCGCACGGGAACCCGGGCCAGAAAGGCCTTCATGCCATGGAACAGGCCGGCCGGCCGGCCATCGCCCAGGGCGGTTCGGGCTTGGTGCCAGTGCTCGCCGGTCAGGGCCGTTTCGATGCCCGCCGGTTCCAGAGCCGGACCGCCGATCGCGCTTTCTTCCGTGGAGAACAGAACACGCCCGTCCGGGTCGATCACGCTGACCCGCTTCATCGGCATGTCGCCGGCGATGATGTGCATCTTGTCGCGAATGGAATGGATGACGGGGCTCGACAGCAGGTCCCGGCGCGAGGCGCCATGCAGCGCCTCAAGGTGTCCGGCCTCGTTCTTCATGGCGTTGACCAGGGCGTCAACGCTGGCATGGGCCCGCAAATGCGCGGCTTCGGTAAGGTCTTCCAGCATGAAGGCGCGATACATCAGGCTGAAGGCCAGCGCGGCGACAATGATGGTGGCCAGGCTGGTCAAGGCGAAGAACCTGTGGAGCCGCTGCATGTCGGGCCTGACCGTGCTGAGAACGAGAAAGGCAAGGGACCCAACGCCCGGCGTGACGCTACATCGCGGGCGGGTCGCCTGGCGCCGGCCCCGGACGGCCCGAAGCCACTCGGACATTACCGGTTTGGAACAGCCTTGACCATTGCCCGAGCCATCACCGCGCGCAGTTTGTTACGGACACGGGCGCCCACAGCACGTCTTCGATGCGCGGCGCGCCGGCGCACAGCATCACCAGGCGGTCCATGCCGAGCGCGATACCGGCGCAGTCCGGCAGCCCCAGGGCGAGGGCATCCAGGAAATCCTCGTCGATGGGATAGCGTTCGCCGTACAGCGCCTGCTTCAGGGCCATGTCGGCCTCGAACCGGGTCCGCTGCTCCACCGGATCGGTCAACTCCCCGAAGGCGTTGGCCAGTTCAAGGCCGCAGACGTAGACCTCGAAGCGTTCCGCGAGGCGCGGGTCCTCCGGCTTGGGGCGCGACAGCGCGGCCATGCAAACCGGGTAGTCGTAGAGGATGACCGGCGCGTCAAAGCCCAGGCGCGGTTCGATCCGCTCCAGGAAGATGCGGAAGAACACGTCATCAAAGCGATCCCGCCGCCCCACCGACACGCCCAGCCGACGGGCCTCCGCAGCCAGGGGCGCCGGGTCGGGGGCGCGGTCCGGCGTTGGCGGCAGGCAGGCCATCAGGTCCACGCCGGCGTGCTCGCGCAGCGCCTCGGCCACCGTCAGGCGGCGCCAGGGTCGGGTGGCGTCGGCCGTGCCGTCGGCCCAGCGCAGCGGCCCGCTACCGGCGGCGCGTTGACAGGCGGCCACAAGGGCCTCGGTCTCGTCCATCAGGTCGCCATAGCGCGCCCCGGCGCGATACCATTCCAGCATGGTGAACTCGGGGTGGTGTGTGGCGGAGCGCTCGCCGTTGCGGAACACGCGCGCCATCTGGTAGAGCGCGGGCAGACCGGCCGCCAGCAGCTTCTTCATGGCGAATTCGGGCGAGGTATGCAGGTACAGCGGGACCGGCGTCTCACCCAGGGGCGGGTGAAGGAGGGTGGCGAAGGCGCTCAGGTGCGGCTCCAGTCCGGGTGAAACCTGGAGCGCCGGGGTCTCCACCTCGATGACGTCCCGGGCGGCGAAAAAGGCGCGTGTCGCGGCGATGACGCGGCCCCGCGTGGCCAGGGCCTGGCGACGGTCCGCAAGGGCGCGCGGGTGCCACCAGGGCAGCGTGTCCGACCCCGATCCGACCATGACTTTGGGTTCCTGTTCAACATGTTGTGGGCGCCCGACCGGGCCATTGCCAGGGGCCGGGCAACCTGCTAGGGTCCGGCCGCATTCAAGGGAATGACGGTATGAAAATCAACGCCAACACCATCCGGCCGGGGATGGTCCTGGATCACCAGGGCAAGACGTGGTCGGTTCTCAAGATCCAGTTGATCCAGCCGGGCAAGGGCGGCGCCTTCATCCAGGTGGAGATGCGCGACATCCAGTCCGGCAACAAGACCAACGAGCGCTGGCGCACC
>CAYFTQ010000116.1:0-7860 GCA_964346035.1 uncultured Roseospira sp.
GCCGGAAGCTTCCCGTGACAACGATGCTGCGCGCGCTTGATGGCGCTGCAACTGTCCGGCAACTGGCACCAGGAGCTCTTGACCGCGCGCCTGCTGAAACGCTTCGACGCCGCCGACGTGGCCTTTCTGCTGCGCTCGGAGCCGGACACGCCCGTTCCCCTGACCACGGCGGCGAAAACCGCAGGAGAGGCCCTGCCCGACGCCCTGCTGGCCGGGCTGGCGGTGGCCACGCCGGAGGCCATCCGGCCCCGGCTGGCCTCCAACGCCTGGGCGGTGGCGCCGCGTCACGCGGCCGGCGGCGGGGCGCTGCTGGCCGCCGACCCGCATCTGGAGTTTCGTGCCCCCATCCTTTGGTACCTGGCGCGCGTCACCCTGCCGGACCTGACCCTGGAAGGCGCGACCGTGCCGGGCGTCCCCTTCCTGGTCATCGGCCACAACGGCCACCTGGCCTGGGGCCTGACCACCACGCATTCCGACACCGCCGACCTGTACCGCGAGCGCCCCGGGCCCGACCAGGGAACCTATCTGCGGCCGCACGGACCGGTTCCGTTCCGCAGCCGCGTCGAGACCATCGGCGTGCGCTTCGCCGCCGAGGAGACGCTGACGGTGCGCGAGACCGTCCACGGCCCGGTGCTGTCAGACCTGGACTGGGGCCGCTTTGACGCTATGCGCCTGGATGAGGGAGGCGAAGCGCTGGCCCTGGCCGCCGCCGCGCTATACCCCGATGACCGCACGCCGGAAGCGCTGCTGCGCCTCAACAGGGCGCGATCGGTGTCAGAAGCGCGGAGCGCTTTGATACTCTGGGACGCGCCGCAACAGAACATCATGCTGGCCGACGCCGATGGTCGGATCGCCATGTTCTCGCCCGGCCGGGTCCCGGTCCGAGCGCCCGGCCACGATGGCCTGACCCCGGCCAGAGGCTGGACAGGCACCGCCGACTGGCAGGGCTGGGTGGCGCGCGAGGCGCTGCCGGCGATCGTCGATCCGCCCGCCGGACGGGTGCTGAACGCCAACAACCGGGTCCATCCGGTGGACTGGCCGGCGCCACTGGCACGGTCTTTCCCGGAGCCCTACCGCGCCCAGCGGCTGGCCGCCGCCCTGGCCGCAGAGCCGGCCGCCGAGCTTGACGGCATGGCCCTGCTTCAGGGTGATGTCGTCTCGCCCCTGGCCGCCGACCTGTTACCCCGACTGCTGGACTCGGTGGCCTCGGCCGACCCGAAGCCGGCCCATCCCGATGCCGCCCGCGCGCTGTCCCTGCTGCGCGGCTGGAGCACGCCGGTCATGGACCGGAACCGGCCCGAACCCCTGATCTTCACGGTCTGGATGGAGACTTTGACCCGGCGCCTGTTCGCCGACGAGTTGGGACCGGTGTTCGAGACCTGGGCCGGCCGCTCGCGTCCGCTCCCAGTCAGGCGGGCGCTGGCGGGAGAGGGGGACTGGTGCAACATCGCAACCACACCGGACACCGCCGAGACCTGCCCCGCCATCGTCGCGGCCGCCCTCGACGAGGCCCTGGCCTGGATCATCGACGAGGTCGGTGGCCCGCTGGACCATATCCGCTGGGGCGACGTCCACCGCGTGCGCATGGCGCACGGCCTGTTCGGCTTCGTGCCCGGGCTGGGCGCGCTGACGGCCGTGGGCGGGGCCACCGACGGCGGCGACTTCACACTCAACCGAGGAACCCCGGCGGGCCTGGACGCACAGCGTCCGCTGGCCCACGTCCACGGTGCCGGCATGCGGATGGTGGTCGATCTGGCCGCGCCGACGCGGGCACGTTTCGCCCTGGCCACGGGGCAGTCCGGCAACCCGTTGTCGGCGCACTACCGTGACGGGTTTGAAAACTGGCGGGCCGGGCGGCTCACGGCCATCGGCCCGGCCACGGGAGGAGACGGCGCCCGGCTCGCATTACACCCGTAATGCCAGCCATGCTGCTGCTTCTCTCGCGCCATCGCGGACCATTGCCGGCTCGGCCCGGATTACTCGCCAGGGCGAGGCCCGCGCCGCGATCCGGGCCTTGCACCGACCGGCCTTGATCCCGACTCGTCAGGATCAAGGCCATACGCCGCTACGCGAAAAGATCCCCCTTTTCGTCGAGCGGCATTACTCCGCTCTCACGCGGTCCATGTTGGCGCCCAGATAGTCGTCCACCGTGCGCGACAGCCGGTCCAGGTGGTCGGTGAAGAAGTGCGTCGCCCCCGGGATGACGGTTTGATCGACGACAATCGTCTTTTGCGCCGACAGCTTTGTCGCCAACTTGGCAACAGAGGCCTCCGGCACGATCTCGTCCTTGTCGCCATGCACGATCAGCCCCGAGGACGGGCACGGCGCCAGGAACGTGAAGTCATGCCGGTTGGCCGGCGGGGCCACCGAGATGAAGCCGCTGATCTCCGGCCGGCGCATCAGAAGCTGCATGCCGATCCAGGCTCCGAAGGAAAACCCGGCCACCCAGCAGTGCGGGGCATCGGCGTTGATCGATTGCAGCCAGTCAAGCGCGGCGGCCGCGTCGGACAGTTCCCCGGCGCCATTGTCGAACGTGCCCTGCGACCGCCCGACCCCGCGATAATTGAACCGCATCACCGAGAAGCCGCGCCGTGAAAAGACCTGATGCAGGGCATAAACCACCTTGTTGTTCATCGTGCCCCCCTGCTGGGGATGCGGATGAAGCACAAGCGCGATCGGGGCGTTGGGCGTCTTGCTGTGGTGATAGCGCCCTTCCAGGCGCCCTTCCGGGCCGGGAAAAATGATATCGGGCATGAGAGGCGGAGCAGTCTTTTTCACGGTTGGCGGCGACACCCGTCCTGGCAGGATCGGGCGCGACGGACGACGGGCGATGAACACGCCCGGGCGGAACGGCACCCGGGCCTAACGGAAGACGGGCCGCCGATCCGTTCGACCAGGCGGAGGCTGTCCCCGGGCGGGCACTTTCTTGACCGGGTTCCTCGGTTACCATATTGTTGTCCCGCAATGCCAGTGTCGACACGTCGGGGCGCCTTGCGACGGCATCTCCGCGACCCGGCGCACGCCGGCCCGGCAGGGCAACGGGACGACGGCACGGCTCGGAGCGGCGCGGCGCGGACAACGGAGCGGAGCGGCGCGAACCACCGGCACGCGGGCTTTGCGTGGCGAGTCGTCCGCATCGCAACGGTCGTCAACCAGTGGGCGTCCGCCAGAGTGCATCCGCCAAGGTGCCGTTGACCGGCCGCGCGCGGACGACCATGTTCAGAAGACGGGGCGTTCCCGGCAGGCGCCAGGACCGCCCTCGCGACGGGACTGCCCTTGCGACGGGACCTCTGGTCTTCGATTGTTGGAACCCGGGCATCGGGGCTGGGCGCGACCGACCAAATGGCCGCATCCAGGGCGTGGGAAGGGCTGCGGAAGGCGGATACGAAGGCCGGTCCAGCGCCAGAGTGGCGTCGGTTCGACCGGGATCAAGTCTAGCACACCACACGGCAAGAGACGCAAGCATCATGGCGTTCAGCAGACTGCGGGAAGACATCGCCACCATACTGGAAAAGGACCCGGCTGCGCGGTCCTCATGGGAGGTTCTGTTCTGTTATCCGGGCCTGCACGCCGTCATGTTCCATCGCCTGTCGCACCCCTTGTGGCAGCGCGGCTGGCGCTTTCTGCCCCGGTTCATCTCCCACATCGCCAAGATCTTGACGGGGGTGGAGATCCATCCCGGCGCCCGCCTGGGCCGGCGCCTGTTCATCGACCACGCCACCGGCGTTGTCATCGGCGAGACCGCCGAGGTTGGTGATGACGTCACGCTCTATCACGGCGTTACGCTGGGCGGCACGTCCCTGCACGCCGGAAAGCGCCATCCCACCTTGCGCAATGGCGTGATCATAGGGTCTGGCGGCCAGGTTCTGGGGCCGATCACCATCGGCGAAGAAGCCCGCGTCGGCGCCAACGCCGTCGTTCTGTCCGATGTGCCGACCGGCGCGACGGTGGTCGGCATTCCGGCCCGCGTGGCGCGGCGCGATCGCGTGGACGCCACCCATCATTGCGAGTTTCAGGCCTACGGCACGCCCGTGGACGGCATTTCGGATCCGCTCGCCCGCACCCTCACCGGCCTGACCGACCAGGTCACCCGACTGGTGGCGCGCGTGGAGGATCTGGAAGGGCAATTGAACGGGCGTGCCCATAGCGATCTTTCGGGTCCCCTGCCGGGTGACGCGGCGCGGCCGATCGCGGTTCGCGCCGAAGACGGTGGCGAGGCCCAAGACCGGGTCGCCCAGGGCCGTCGTGACCACAGAAAGGTGGCCGGTCGGTAACGGCCGCCGGATTGCACGCCAACGGGACCCGTCGCGTCACGGGACCGCCAGGGACGCCGGGGCCTGCCACGGCTCCCTGACAGCATGGAGGGAAGCGCGTGAGGCTGAGCACCAAAGGTCGGTATGCGGTGATGGCGATGGCCGACCTCGCCGTGAACTCACAGGACAGGCCGGTCGCTCTGGCGGACATCGCCGAGCGTCAGGAAATATCGTTGTCCTATCTGGAACAGTTGTTCGGACGCCTGCGCAAGGGTGGGCTGGTCAAAAGCGTGCGTGGCCCCGGCGGCGGGTACATGCTGTCTCGGCCCGGCGCGGACATCCGCATCTCCGACATCATCCTGTCAGTGGACGAACCGATCCAGACCACACGCTGTTCGCCGGGCTCGCCGGCCGGCTGCCACAACAACAAGGGCCGCTGCCTGACCCACGACCTGTGGGAGGAGTTGGCGAACCAGATCTACCTGTACCTCAGTTCGGTTACGCTGGAGGATGTGACGGACCGCCGCGTGCTGGGCACCAGTGGCTTGATCGCGGGCTTCGAGGCGACCTCCGCCGCCCAGTAGTGACAGCCGCCCCGGGCAATCCGTGAACCGCGCCCCCGACAGTCCGGTCTATCTGGACCACAACGCCTCATCCCCGCCACGCCCTGAGGCCGTCGCGGCCATGCGCGCGGCGCTGGAGGCGGCGTCGGGCAACCCGTCCTCGATCCACGGCCCGGGACGACGCGCCCGCGCCCTGGTCGAGGCTGCGCGCGCCGATGTGGCCGCCCTGCTGGGCGTCGCCCCGGCCGCCATCGTCTTCACCAGCGGCGGGTCGGAGGCCAACGCCCTGGCGCTGTCCGGCCTGGGCGCCGGGCCACGCCTGTGTTCCGCCGTGGAACACGATTCGGTGCTGCGATGGGTGCCGGCGGCGGGCCACCTGCCCGTCACCCCCGATGGTCTGCTTGACCCGGTCACGCTGCAACAGGCCCTGGCAGCGGCCCCGGGGGCAGGGCCGGGCCTGCTGTCGCTGATGGCGGCGAACAACGAGACCGGCGTGCTCCAGCCGGTGGTGGAGGCCGCCCGGCTGGCCCACGGGGCCGGCTGGCGCGTCCACTGCGACGCCGTGCAGGCGCCCGGCAAGGTGCGGCCGCTGACCATGGCCGAGCTGGGCGTGGACCTGCTGACGCTGTCGGCGCACAAGCTGGGTGGACCGGCCGGCATCGGCGCCCTGGTGGTGGCCGGCGACCTTACGCTGGCGCCCCTGATCCGCGGCGGCGGCCAGGAACGCGGGCGCCGCGCCGGCACGGAGAACCTGCTCGGCATCGCCGGTTTCGGCGCCGCCGCCCGTGCCGTGGCGGCGCACGGCGCGGACGAGGCCGTCCGCCTGGCTGCCCTGCGCGCGCGCCTGGAGGCCGGCCTTCTGGAGACCCGCCCCGACGCGGTCATTCATGGCGGTTCGGTCGAGCGCCTCGCAAACACGACCTGCATCGGGCTGCCGGATCGACCGGCCGACATTCAGCTTATCCGCCTCGACCGCGCCGGCGTGGCGCTTGGTGCGGGCTCGGCCTGCTCGTCCGGCAAGGTCACGCCGTCGCACGTGCTGCGGGCGATGGGACTGGACGAAGCCGCCGCGCGCCGCGCCCTGCGCTTCAGCCTGGGCTGGTCCACCACGGACGACGACATCACCCGCGCGCTGGCGGTGTGGCGGGAGGTGGTGGGGGCACGAGGAGCGGGCGTGTGACAGGGCCGCGTCAGGTTGCCAGAGTGGTTTGCTGGATGCGGTCCTTGTTATCGAGCTGGTGCTCTATGACCATTGGGCTGACGCCGAAATGCTCCGCGATGGCATCAAAATCGTAACCGTCGTCCTCCATGCTGCAAACCTCTTCGACCGGGGCCAGGAGTTCCGCAGCGAAGGCACGCCCCGCAGCCTGCCGATGGGCTCTGTTGAGACGATTGACGACGGCTCTGCCAGTGTCTTCCGGGAAGCACGTCACATCACCGACCGCGCGGGCGAAGCTGAACAGCATGCCAGCGGGTTCAGACCCATGCCGTAGGTGGATACGAGCCGAGCCATCCAGATAGGATCGCATCGCCCCAATCCCTACTCCCGTGGGCAGCTTGGTCGGTTTGAACGCTGAGCTTGCCCCCAACACCCTGGCCAGACCTTGGAAATCTGCGAAGCCATCTTTTTCCGATAGGTCCAGGACCCGCCGCATGGCTCTCGCCCTGCGGTACCCCAAGGACCAAGCGGGCCCAATGGCGCCGTTCCCGGGGGCCGCATCGGCCACCTGGGTCGTGATCGCCGTCAACTCCGACACCTCCGACTCGTCGGGGCTCCGACTTTCGGTCTCGCGCACCCACGACACCAAGCGCCCCAGGTGTTCCGGTCGCGTTCCGGCAAAGGCCTCGTTTCTGGCTTCACCCTCGAACAGTTCGGCCGCAGTCTCGATCCACTCGGCCACCCCGTCATCAACCCTGTACGGATCAAGCCCGAGGGCGCCGGCCAGTTCGCAAAACGCGGACTCATCTGAGTCAAGGCGGGACTCTTGCACTCTAGCCCAGCGCCGGCGCGCGCTCGTCGCGGCAACGGATTTGCTGTCCAGACGCGCCAGGACAGTTTCAATCAGCTCTGACAACGCGTCCTCGGCCGCGTTCCGGGACAGCACGGCCTGGCCCGCATCCTGGAATTGCACTCTTTGACCCGTCAGACCCGGCTCCGCACCATGATAGGTATAAGCGGGACAATGAACCTCAAAGACACTGCCGTCAAAATAGAACCGCAAATCCGGAACAAGGTAGCCTGAGCGATAGTGACGCAGAGAAAATTCTTTGTTCCGCCCCCCAAAAATAGACCACCAGTCGTGCGAGAGCCCTTCCGCGATTCCGTATAGAGAAATCTGCACAAACTCCCGGACTTCGTTTCCTGTAAGGTTCAGAGTCGCCGGAACGTCATTCAAATACGCATAGAAATGCCCAACCGTCGCACGTTCCTCGACGGCTGCGTTCTTCGCTGAGTCAAGCCACTCAATCGAAAACTTCATCTTCTCTATCTTTCGGGATAGGCCAACCTTTGTAGTGTCCCAGGGTTCTATTGATGCAACGTCCCACCCAAAGCTGACCAACCTTGTCTCTGTACCAAATATGATCCGGAAATTCCGAATTTCCGTCTCTGTACTTCACCTGGTTGGCCCGCAAGGCTGCTTTTACCCATTCTGTCGCCCGCTCCTGATCTTCCCTTGAAACCAGGGGGCATATCGTCGTGTCCTGCTTGCCTATGCGATAGCGCTCGCCCTCTGCGTCCATTGGGCTTTCCGGGAGGCCCCCCCACCACCTCTTGTCCTTGTGCTCACCACTGCCCTTGTAGCAGGCCGTATCGATCGGCAGCGATGCTAGATCCGGCGGCTTCGGCGCGGGGTTTTTCGGCCGCTTCACCATTGCAGCACCAACAAACCAACAGAGCTTGCATTCTCTGGTGTTTTAAAAAGACTACTGTGCCGACCTCATGATGGAGCTTCCAGGTTACAGTCGCATCGCCCCGGCCGCAAGCTTACCCCCTAACCCGCCAGCTTGCCCAGGCGCAGGCGCAGGGCGTTCAGCTTGATGAA
>CAYFTQ010000117.1:0-7836 GCA_964346035.1 uncultured Roseospira sp.
CGACATGGTGGCCGGCGCCAACCCCGGCGGCAGCGATGGCGATGGCGGTGGCGGCCTGGACGGACTGGGTCTGAGCGCCGGCCCCTGGGGCGGCGGCGGAGGGTCCGATTTCCGCACCGACGACCGCAGCCTGGAAGATACGCTCAGCCGGGCCACCGGCCTGCGCGAGCACCTGGAGCAACAGATGGCCCTGGATCTGGCCGATCCCGTGGATCGCGCCATCGGCGCCCACCTTCTGACCCAACTGGACCCCTGCGGCTATCTGGCGACAACGGTCGAGGACAGCGCCGCGACGCTGGGCATGGCGCCCGATCGGGTGGCGCGTGTTCTGGCGCGCCTTCAGGCCTTCGATCCGCCCGGCGTGTTCGCCCGCTCCCTGCGCGAATGCCTGGCGCTGCAACTGGCCGACCGCGACCGGCTCGACCCCGCCATGGAGGCCCTGCTGGACCACCTGGACCTTCTGGCGCGGCGCGACATGGCGGCCCTGCGGGCGGTCTGTGGCGTCGATGCCGAGGACCTTCGCGAGATGATCGCCGAATTGCGTGCGCTTGATCCAAAGCCCGCGTTGCGGTTCGAGGGCGACCCGATCCAGACCGTCGTCCCCGACGTGGTCATGCGCCCGCACCCCGACGGCGGCTGGTTGATCGAACTGAACCCCGACACCCTGCCGCGCGTGCTGATCAACCGGCGCTATCTGGCCCGCGTTGGGGCGGCCGGCCGCGACGACAGAGCAGCCCGCGCCTTCCTGTCCGAACACCTGCAAAACGCCAACTGGCTGGTCAAGGCGCTGGACCAGCGGGCCAACACCATCCTCAAGGTGGCCGGCGAGATCATGCGCCGGCAGGACGCCTTCCTTGCCCAGGGCATCCAGGGTTTGCGGCCCCTGATCCTGCGCGATGTCGCCGACGTCATCGGCATGCACGAAAGCACGGTCAGCCGCGTGACCAGCAACAAGTTCATCGCCACCCCGCGCGGCCTGTTCGAACTGAAGTACTTCTTCACCCAGGCCATCGGCTCCACCAGCGCCGGTGGCGAGGCCCACTCGGCCGAGGCCGTGCGCGCCCGCATCAAGGCCCTGATCGATGCCGAGCCGCCCCGCAAGGTGCTGTCCGACGACCGCATCGTCACCCTGTTGCAGGCCGAGGGCGTGGACATCGCCCGGCGCACCGTGGCCAAGTACCGCGAAGCCATGCGCATACCGTCCTCTGTGCAACGTCGGCGCGAAAAGATGGCGGTGGCGGAGGCATGAGCGACAGGCCCGCCCCCTCGCCGGCGCCGGCGCCAGCCGAACCCACCCGCGTCGCGCTTGTCGCCGCCATGCCGGCGATGTTCGTGTTGCTGTGGAGTACCGGTTTCATCGGCGCCCGACTGGTGCTGCCGCACAGCGAACCACTGACCTTCCTGGCCCTGCGCTTCGCCATAACCACCGCGCTGTTCCTGCCCATCGTCTGGATCGGACGGGCGCGCTGGCCGTCGCGCGCTGCCCTGATCGGCCATGCCGCCGTCACCGGCGTACTCTTGCATGGTGGCTATCTGGGCGGCGTGTTCGTGGCCATCGAATGGGGCCTGCCGGCCGGCCTGGCGGCCCTGATCGCCGGCCTGCAACCGCTGTTGACGGCGATCGCCGCCGGCCCGGTCCTGGGCGAGCGGGTGAGCGCCCGCCAGTGGGCCGGCCTCGGCCTGGCCCTGGCGGGCGTGGTCATGGTGCTGGGCGACAAGCTGGCGCCACAGGGCGCGGCCCTGTTCCAGGGCTTCGGCCTGGCCGCCGTGGGGTCGGCCGGTGTGGCGGTGCTGGCGATCACCGCCGGCACGCTGTACCAGAAGCGATTCGCCTCCGGCCTGGACCCGCGCGCCGGGGCCGTGGTCCAGTTCGGCGCTGCCGGCGTCCTGATGGGGGCGCTCGCCGTCGCGACCGGCGAGAGCATGGCGATCACCTGGACGCCCGGCTTCGTGTTCGGGCTGGCCTGGCTGGTGGTGGTGCTGTCGATCGGCGCGGTCACATTGCTGATGGTGCTGATCCGCATGGGCGAGGCGGCCCGGGTCGCCAGCCTGTTCTATCTGGTGCCGCCGGTCACCGCGCTGCTGGCCTGGCTGCTGTTCGACGAGCGGCTGGGGCCGCTGGCCCTGGCCGGGATGGCGGTGGTTATCGCCGGTGTCGTTCTGGCGGCCGGGCGCCGTCGCGTATGACAGTTTCGGGACCGTGCCAAAGACTGCTTGCGCTCTGTGCGCTGTGCCCGAAAATCACCGTGATGATGGCGCAGGGTATCGCTTGACCATCGGCCGGTGGCCCGACCGCACCCGGCCCGACCGCACCCGGCCCGACCGCACCCGGCCCGACCGCACCCGGGCGAACGCACCAAACCAGGGGAGCAGGCGACCATGACCACGACAGGCCGGCAGGACGACGCTCGCGGCCGTCCCCTCGGGCCGTCCCGTCGTGACCTGTTGGTCTGCGTCCTGGCCGCCGGCATGCTCGGGGGTGTCGCCCTGGCAACGCCGCGCGCGGGCGTGGCCCAGGGTTCGGGCGGCCCGGGGGTGCGTGACGGCGAGCCCGAGCAGCGCTTCATGCGCATCGGCACCGGCTCGACGGCCGGATACTACTTCCCCATAGGCGGTCTGATCGCCAACGCCATCAGCCGCCCGGCGGGCTCGCGCCCGTGCGAGCGCGGCGGCAGTTGCGGTGTGCCCGGCCTGATCGCCGTGGCCCAGTCCACCGGAGGATCCGTGGACAATGTGGCCGGACTGGCCAACCGGACCCTCGATCTGGCATTGTGTCAGGCGGATATTGCCTACTGGGCGCGCACGGGCACCGCCGTCTATGAAAGCGCCGGCCCCATGCCTGGTCTGGTCGCACTGGCCCGCCTGTACAATGAAAAGGCACACCTGGTGGTGCGCGCCGACAGCCCCCTGACGCGCATCGAGGATCTGCGCGGCGCGCGTGTGGCCGTCGGTGCCAGGGGATCGGGGACGCTGGTTGATGCCCGCCTTCTCCTGCTGGCGCATGGCCTGGACGACGGCGATGTCGAGGCCGTACACGACCAGCCTGGTCCGGCGGCCGACCTGCTGGTGGCCGGAGAGATCGACGCCTTCTTCTTCATCGGCGCGGCCCCCGTGACCGTGGTCAAGGAACTGGCGGAGACCACCCCGGTGCGCCTGCTGCCGCTGAACGGGCCGGCCATCACGGCGATGATCGGTCGCCACCCCTACATGACGGCCGGCATCATTCCCGGCGGCGTCTATGCCGGCATCTCGGCGCCGGTCTCGACCGTCTCGGTGGGCGCCGTTCTGGTAACGACCGAAGAGGCGCTGGATAACGACACCGCCCACGCCATCACACGCGCGCTGTGGCATCCGAACACGCGACCGCTGTTGCTGGCCGTGGCCACCGACGCCATGATGATGACCCCGGCTGCGGCGCCCCACGGCACCGGCATCCCGCTTCATCCCGGCGCGCAGCGCTTCTACGAGGAAGCCGGATACCTGCCCTGAGGCCCGGCCAAGGCCGACCGTTCCCCTTTCGCCGACCCGTCCGGATCGCGCCTTCATGGCTGATTGCCTTTCGATCGACCGGCCCCATCCCTGCCTTGACGTTCTCGTGGACGTCCCGGCGGAGGCGGTCGCATGCCCGCTCGTCACCTTGCCCCACGCCGACCTGGAGCGCTGGCTGGCCGGCCAGACGGGCGCCGTCGCCGGCTGGGTCCGCGCGGCCGGTTTCCGGGCCAAGGCAGCGCAAACCTGCCCGCTGCCCGGGCCGGACGGCGGCCTGTCCGGGATGCTGGTCGGCCTGGGCGAGGACAGCGCGGACGATCGGCGGGCGCTGGCGGCCCTGCCCGAACGCCTGGCGCCCGGCCTGTTCCGGCTGGGGGCGGACGACGCGCTCTGCGGCCCGACCACCGATGCCGCCTTCGATACCGCCGTCACGGAGGCCTGGGCGCTCGGCGCCTATCGGTTCGATCACTACAAGAGCAGGCGCAAGAACCCGCCGGCTCGCCTGGTCTGGCCCGCGTCCGTCGATCGGGCGGCGCTGTGCCGGCGTGTCCAGGCCGCCGCCCTGACCCGCGATCTGATCAACACGCCGGCCGCCGACCTTGGCCCGGCCGACCTTGCGGCCGCCGCCCGCGCGCTGGCAACGCGCCACGGCGCCCGAGTGCGGGAGATCGTCGGCGACGACCTGCTGGCGGAGGGCTGGCCGGCCGTCCATGCCGTCGGGCGCGCCAGTGTCCGGCCGCCGCGCCTGATCGACCTGCGCTGGGGCGACGAGGGCCACCCCCGCGTGACCCTCGTCGGCAAGGGTGTGGTGTTCGACTCGGGCGGGCTGAACCTCAAGCCCTCCTCGGCCATAACGCTGATGAAGAAGGACATGGGCGGGGCGGCGCACGCGCTCGGCCTGGCCCATCTGATCATGGACGCCGGCCTGCCGGTGTGTTTGCGCGTGCTGATCCCGGCGGTGGAGAACATGGTCTCCGGCGACAGCTTCCGGCCGCTGGACGTGCTGGCGACCCGCAAGGGCCTGACGGTGGAGGTCGGCGACACCGACGCCGAGGGCCGACTGGTGCTGGCCGATGCCCTGGCCGAGGCGGACGCCGAGCGTCCCGCCCTGCTGATCGATCTGGCCACCCTGACCGGAGCGGCCCGGGTGGCGCTGGGTCCGGACATCCCGGCCGTCTTCACACCGGACGATGCCCTGGCCGCCGATCTGGCGGCGGCCGCCCGGGCCGAGGGCGAGGCGCTGTGGCGCCTGCCGCTGCATGGCGGCTATCGCAGCCTGTTGGACAGCGCGGTAGCCGATATCCAAAGCACCGGCTCGGGCCGCCTCGGCGGGGCCATCACGGCGGCGCTGTTCCTGTCCGCCTTCGTGTCGGACACGACGCCATGGGTCCATGTAGACCTGTTCGCCTGGTCCCCCTCGGCCCGGCCCGGCCAGCCCGAGGGTGGCGCGGCGCAGGGGCTGGGCGCGCTGTTCCGCCTGATCGAGGACCGCTTCGGCGGCACGTGAGCGCGCCGTCCCGGGTTTCGGGACCAGTCTTGAGAAGGGCCGGGGCGAAAGCGGGCGCCGGGCGTCATCGCGGCTCTGTGTCAAAATGACCTGTTCGTTCTGCTGGCCGGTCAAAAAAACGCGGTCGCATCAGGGCGCCTCGCAAATTGACAGCGGCGCCCACGGCGCCGGCCGCATCGCCCCGATCGGGCGCCCCCGCGTTAGGCCCAATGGCATAACCCGGCCGCTCCGACCCGGTGCCGGCGCCCCCCACCCCTGCCTGAGGTCGAGGGCGCCGCCGCCCGGCACGATCCCTGCTGTTCATGGGGCATCAGGTCTCCCTAAAGGCAACAAGCCCATGAACACCAAAATCCGCGCGCACGTCGCGCCCGCCGTCTCTTTCGTGGTCGTGTTTGATCCAGCCAGCCAGGCGGCGCCGGCCGCCGCGACCCTGACCGCCCTGCTTGCCGACCCCAGCCCAGCCCTGGACGTGATCGCGATCGGCCGGCTTGGTGACGCGCTGGAGGTCGAAGCCGTGCGTCACCTGGACAGGACGGACCCCCGACTGCGCTGTTCGCGTCAGGGCGCCGACACCCTTCCCGCCGCGCTGGCCGTCGCGTTCAAGGCGGCGCTGGGCGAGCGTTTGGTGGTGGTGCCGCCGGGGGTCGCGCCTGTCACCTCGCGTCCGACAGCGGGCGACGGACAGAACCCCCTGTCCGACGCCGGGCCGGGTGGTCTGAAACACCTTCTTGAGGCCCTGCCCGACCCCGACCTGCCGACGTTCGGCCTGGATGCGGCCGGGATTCCGGGCGCGGCCCTGACGCCGGGCGACCTTCTGGCCTGTGATCCGGTGACCCGGCCGCCCGTTCTGGCGCTGACCCGGGCGGCTCGCGATGTGGTGACCGGGTTGCAACCCTGCGGCCCCTGGCCGGTGCTGGCCCTGGAAATGGTCCGGCTGGCTCTGGACCGTGGGGTTGCGGCGCGGGGCCTGGCGCCGAGCACGGTGGCCGTGGCCGGCGAATTCCTGGACAGGGCGGACGTGACCGACAAGGCGAACCGCCTGCGCACGGCCTGGGAGTTGCTGGCCCTGCGCCTGACGGGCCAGGACCAGACGCTACGCGGTGCCGTGCGGGCATCCCGGGCCGCTTTCCTGATAGCGCTGGCGCGCCGCCTGGCGACCGAAGGCGCCGCCCCTGCGGCGATCTGGCGCCTGCGCCTGGCGGCCCTGACGAACCACCCCGCCACCGTGGCGCGGTTGCTGACGCGCGGCCGGCCCGCCACACCGTGAGCCGGCACGCCCGCCCGATCCTTTGTGCCGTTCGGCCCTGAACCTGGCAGGTCGGCATCAAGGCCCTACGCCGCTGCACCGTGCCGGCCGGACTCCGCGAAGGAGACCCTTTCCGAAGGCCCCTTACGACGTGCGTCCGGTGTCGCCCTCGCCGGCGCCGTCCGGCGGACCGTCAAGCCAGCCGTCGGCGTTCGGATCGAACGGCTCCGGCCACGACGTCCTGGCTTCGGCTCCGGCCCCTGCTTCCTGGTTCGCCCGGTCGCCCGGGTGCGCCGCGTCGGCATCGGCATCGGCATCGGCATCGGCATCGGTATCCGCCGCTGCGTCCCCACCCGCGCTCGCACCGTTACCGGCCTCGACCCCGGCATCAGTGCCGCCGGATTCGCCGTCGCCCGGGCGGCGGGCACCCTCCCACAGCGCCTCATGCAGGCGCATGGGCTCCTTGATGCCTTTCAGGGGCTCGCTGCCCCGGTCGGCGAACATGAGGTCGGTGCCCTCGCACATGTCACGCACCACCTGCGAGACCAGGATCTGATCCATGTCGGCCTTGGCGCAGATGCGGGCGGCGATGGTCACGGCCAGCCCATAATAGTCGTTCTCCGCGCTGATCGGTTCGCCGGCGTTGATGCCGATGCGGATGCGCAGCGGGATCCTCGGTTGCGCCTCGTTGTGCGCCCTGACGGCCTTGAGCGCGTCGATCATGCCGGCGACCGCATCGGGGACCTGATCGAAAGTCGCCATGATGCCGTCGCCGGTGTGCTTGATTTCCTTGCCGGCGAAGCGCCCGAGGGCCGAACGCACGGCGGAGTTGTGGGCACGAAGGATGTCCTGGGCGATCTGGTCGCCATGCTCGCTGGTCAGATCGGTTGAGCCCACCATGTCGGTGAACACGATGGCGATGGTGCTGGCCGTGACCTTCTGGATCTTGGGCGTGTTCCAGTCCTCGACCACCATGCCCAGGCTGGCGAACGGATCGCTCCCGCCCGCGCCGGCCCGGTTCATGGCCTCACGCCCGCTCTGCGCCATCCGGCTGTAGCGGCTTTCCTCAAGATAGCTGTCCAGGCGCCGGACGAAGGACGCCGCCTGCGCCGGGCGCGTGCCCATGATCTCCACCGCCTCTTGAAGCAGGCGCTGGAATTCCTCACGGGACAGGCCGATCTTCCGGGCCAGAACCTGGCAGGCGCCAGCCAGATAGAGGTTGATGCCGAACCGGTTATAGGTGTCCAGGCGGGGCCGGATGGTTTTCAGGGCGCCAACGTATCCGCTCAGGAAGTCCATGACCCTATTGCGCCCGGTCTGGAAGGCGGGGCTTTCAGGTACCTGGGCGGGCGCCGGCTCGGTCTCTGGCGGCGGAGCCGGCGGGACGTCGGCAGGGTCGGCCTGGCCCTCGTTCTTTTTCTTCTGCGCCTCTTTGTCCTTCTTTTTATCTTTCTCGGCTTCTTTCCCTGCCTTGCTGTCCTTGCCTTTTTTCTCCCTCTCCGGGTCCGCTGAGGGCGCGCGTGTCTCGGCGTCGTCGCCCAGGGTCGGCCTGGCCCTCGTTCTTTTTCTTCTGCGCCTCTTTGTCCTTCTTTTT
>CAYFTQ010000118.1:0-7836 GCA_964346035.1 uncultured Roseospira sp.
GCGTGTGCTGCCCGAGGAAAATCCCAGCGAGATCAAGGACATAACGCCGGCCGACACCGCGCTCACGGCGATGGAGCGGCAGGGTGTTTCCGAGCGCGAGAAGCGCGCAAGCATCTTAGAGAGCGAAGGCGAGCGAGAATCTCGAATCAATCTCTCGAAGGGTGAACGCGAAGAGGCCATTAACCTCAACCTGGACGCATATTTGCCCGGCGTGAATAATGAAGACGATCTGGCGCCATCCGGGCCGGCGCCATCCGGGAACGGCGGGTCGCCATCCGGACCCGACGCGACGCCCGGTGTCTCCCCGGCCCAGGGCACCGCGCCGCCGCTGCTGGCCGGACTTGAGGCCCTGAACGGCTTCGATGCCAACTTTCGTTTCGCCATCGGCACGCTGACCGCCGATGCCCTGCCCATCGCCGGCCTGCGGGCCGAGGGCTCGCTGGTGCGCGGTCGCCTGACCCTGGCCCGCGCCAGCATTGCCGATGTGGCGGGGGCCAGTGTGACCGCGACCGGCAGCCTCAGCGGATTCGGCGGTCAGGCGCGCTTCGACGACCTCGCCCTGTCGCTGGAGACCGGCGACCTGGCGCGCACTGCGCGCGTGCTGCGCCTGACTCTGCCGGAACCGGCGCGCGACCTGGGCGCGTTGTCGCAGTCCCTGGTTCTGAACGGAACGCCTCAGGCGCTGGATGTCACCACCCGCACCGAGGCGGACGGCGGTACGTTGGACGCCAGCGGAAGGATTCTTGACCTGCTGAGCGGAGGGCCGCGCTTTGATCTGTCCGTTGATGCCCGGCACCCTGCCGTGGTCTCCCTGATCCGGCGTGTGGCCCCGACCTATGATCCGGCCGGGGCTCCGCTGGGGGCGTTTGGCCTGGTGACGCGGGCGCGTGGCACGCTGGACCAAGTGTCGCTGGAGGACCTCGACCTGTCCATCGGGTCATCCCGCCTGAACGGCCAGGTGAGGCTGACCCTGGACGGACCGCGCCCCCATGTCGCCGCCGGGTTGAGCGCCAATGTGCTGCCGCTGCATGCCTTCCTGCCGGCGGCCAGGCAGTCCTGGCGCGTGGCACCGCCCCTGGAACAGCCGCGGGTCGTGCCCACCGCCGCCTTGCTCCAGGCCCGCCCGGAGCTGGAGCGGGGTTCTTCCCATTCGGCCTTGGTGCCCGTGGCATGGTCGCGCGAACCCATCGACCTGTCGGCCCTGACGCTGCTTGACGGTGACGTCAACCTGCGCGCCGGAGCATTGATTTACCGCGAGCACCGGCTGGAGAATGCGGACGTGTCGGCCCGGCTGGCCGACGGCGTGTTGCGGGTCGAGCGCCTGACCGGTCTGCTGCACGGCGGGCAGGCCGACGGCACCATGACCGTGGTGGCGGCCAACCCGGCCACGTACGACCTCTCGCTGGCGGTGGAGAACTTCAGCGTCGCCAGTCTGCTTGGCCTGGATGGTCCGCTGGGCGCGGTCGGTACCGGCTCGATGCGCTTCGAGGGCGGCAGCGCCGGCGCCACGGCGGCGGCGCTGATTGCCGCCCTCAGGGGCCAGGGCGGGTTGACCCTGACCGATCTGGATATCCGCGCCGGACAGGTGCGTGGCACCGCCCTGGCCGGCATTCTGGAGCCGGTCGCGGCCCTCAACGAACTGGCCGGGTCGCTGCTGGGCGGCCTTGGGGCGTCGCAGCGGCTGGCCGATCTGGAAAGCCGCTTCGCCATCGACCAGGGGCGGCTGACCTTCGATCCGCTGCGTCTGGTGAGCGCGTTGTACGAAGGCACGCTGGCTGGCGACATCGATCTCATGGATTGGACCATCAATGCGGATGGCGTGGCCGATCTGACCGACAGCCCGCTCAAGGCGGCGCTTGGGTCCATCATAAAGCTGCCCGACCAGCTCCCGGTCAGCATCGCCGGCGCCCTGGATTCGCCGTCCGTGAACATCCAGACTGCGGGTCTGCCGAGCGGTGCCGGCGATTTGGGCGCACAGGCCGAGGAGGCGATTCGCGAATTGGCGCCGGAGGCCGAGAAGGTCATCCGCGACGTCGCGCCGGAGGCCGAGCGGATCCTCCGCGACGTCGCGCCGGGGGCGGAAAACATGCTTCGGGGCGTCCTGGGCGGCGTGAGCGGCCGCGCTGCCCAGAGTGAAGACGGCAGTGCCGGCGACGACGCGGGGACGGAGGCCCAGGGTGGGGCCGGGGGCGAACCCCAGGGTGGGGCCGAGGGCGAAGCGGACTCCGGCGGCCAGCCCGAGAAACCGACACCCGATGCCTTCATCAACAACCTTTTGCGTGGGCTGGGGAACTGAAACCGGGCACCGGATCATGCCAGGCGGCTGTCATCCCGGCCCGTCGGGATCACGGCCCTGCGCGGCCTCGCAGCGTCGGCTTAGGGGGCTCGTCCAGGCCGGCGTCGCGGCGCGGCGCCGGAAGCGCGCCGTGCGGGCGACCGAAAGGTCATTCCTTCCGTCGCCCTGCATCAGACCGCCGGGAGGTCTCGCCGTGACTCAGATGGCGTTCCAGTTTCCAGCGCGGCCGGCGTTGGGGCGGGCGGATTTTCTGGTCGCGCCCTGCAACGCTGCCGCCGTGGCCTGGATCGACCGCTGGCCGGACTGGCCGGCGCCGGCGCTGGCCCTGGTCGGCCCGGAGGGGTGCGGTAAGTCGCACCTGGCCGGCGTGCTGGCCATGCGGGCCGGCGCGCCGCCACCCGCGCCGCCCCTGGCCGCCGCCCTGGACGGCGCGCTGCTGGGTCAGGCGCCGATGCCCGTGGTGCAGGAGATGCCGGGCGCAGGTGCCGGCCTGGACGACGACACCGAAACGGCGCTGTTCCACCTGTTGAACCATGCCCGGGCCGAGGGGCCGCCGCTGCTGCTGACCGGGCCGGATGCGCCCGCCCGCTGGCCGATCCGGCTGCCGGATTTGCGCTCTCGCCTGCTGGCCCTGCCGGTGGCCGAGATCACGCCGCCGGACGACCTGCTGCTGGAAATGGTGCTGATCAAGCTGTTCGCCGATCGTCAGGTGATCGTCGCCCCGGAGGTGGTCCGCTACCTGGTGCGCCGCATGGACCGCAGTTTCGCCGGCGCCGGCGCCCTGGTGGCGCGTCTGGACGCCCTGGCCCTGGAACAGGGCCGGGGCATCACGCTGGCGCTGGCGCGGGCGGCGATGCGCCGGCCGGACGAGGCGGACGAGGCGGACGAGGCGGAGTGATACAAAGGGCATCTGACGATGACCGTTGGAGTCCATGGCCGGTGCCGTTCGGCGGCAGAATCAAGCTCTCCCGCCGCTCGAATGAGGCGGCCGCCGGCTTCGTCACCCCACGCTCTCGATCAGGCGGTCGATGATCGTCGGCAGGGTCACGCCGTCGGCGCGTGCGCTGAAGGTTGGCGCCATGCGATGACCCAGCACGGGATGGGCGAGCGCGATCACGTCATCGACCGAGGGTGCCAACCGCCCGTCCAGGAGCGCGCGCGCCCGGGCCGCCAGGGCCAGCGCCTGGCTGGCGCGCGGTCCCGGCCCCCAGGCGACATGCGCCCTGACGTCGGGCAGGGGGGAACTGTCGGGGCGACCGTTGCGCACCAGGGTCAGGATGGCCTCGACCACGCTTTCACCCATCGGCACCCGCCGCACCAGCCTTTGCGCCGCCACCAGGTCGTCATCAGCCAGCACCGGCTCGGGTTCGACCGGTTGGTCGGTGGTGGTGCCGGCCAGCATGGCGCGCTCGGCATCGCGGTCGGGATAGCCGATCTCGACTTGCATCAGGAAGCGGTCTAGCTGGGCCTCGGGTAGCGGATAGGTGCCCTCCTGCTCGATCGGGTTCTGGGTTGCCAGAACGTGGAACGGGCGCGGCAGGTCGTGATAATGCCCGGCCACCGAGACCTTGTGCTCCTGCATGGACTGCAACAGGGCGGATTGGGTGCGCGGACTGGCGCGGTTGATCTCGTCGGCCATCAGAAGCTGACAGAACACCGGTCCCGGAATAAAGCGGAAGCCGCGCCGGCCGGTCTCGTCCTGTTCCAGCACCTCGGAGCCCAGGATGTCGGCCGGCATCAGGTCCGGCGTGAACTGCGCCCGCTTGGTGTCCAGTCCCAGTACCACGCCCAGGGTCTGCACCAGACGGGTCTTGGCCAGGCCCGGCACGCCGATCAAAAGGCAGTGGCCGCCGGCCAGCAGGGTGACCAGCGTGCCGTCGATGACCTCCGCCTGCCCGAAGATCACGCGGCCGATGGCGGTGCGCGCTGCCTTGATTTGGTGGCCCAGTCTTTCTACCTCCTTCAACAGGGCCGAGTCGTCCTCGACAGGGGACGCGTTGGTGAAGGGGGAGGGCGTCGCGGTCATGGGATCGTCCTTTTCCGAGCTGGGTCTTCCTGGCCTGCCGACCCGTCCCGCCCGCGAACCGTGTCACGGCCGAACCGAGAGAGGCGCGAACTCATGGCAGCAGACGCCGCGCGAAACCGCCTTGCCGATCCACCCGGATCCCAGCGCCAGGCGGAGGACGGCCCGCCCCCGCTGGAGGCCCTGCGGACCCCGGGGGCCGGGGGGCGGCCCCGGCACTTCTGCGGCGACCTGGGCCTGTCCATAGATCGGGACGGTGTCTGGTATTTCCAGGGGTCCCCCGTCGGGCGGAAGGAAATGGTCTGCCTGTTCGCCTCGGTCCTGCATCGGGCGCAGGACGGCTCCTATTGGATGGTCACCCCGGCCGAGGTCGGTCGGGTCGAGGTCGCCGACGTGCCGTTCATCGCGGTGGAGTTGTTCACCGACTGTTGCGGCGACGAGGCCTGCATCAGCTTTCGCACGAACTGCGACGAGATCGTGACGGTGGACGCGGACCACCCCCTGCGTATCGTCACCGATCCCGACACGGGTGAGCCGGCCCCCTATGTCGAGGTGCGCGCGGGATTGGAAGCGCGCCTGACCCGATCGGTGTATTATGATCTCGTCAATCGGGCGGTCGAGGATCGCACCACGGGCAGGACTCGCTTCGGCGTATGGAGCAAGGGAACCTTCTTCTGTCTGGGAGCGCTGGAAGACTGAACCGGTCCGCGTTGACGCGGCGACTGGCGGCCGGGCATGGCCTGGGGCTGGGCTCCGACATGGCCATCGCGCGCCGACTGGGCGGTGACGCGGCGCGCCGCTTCCTGGCCGACCGGCCGGCACCGCCCCACCGGCCGGCGGCCGTGCTGGTGCCCATCGTGGACCGGGCCGAGGGGGCTGGCGTGCTGCTGACCCGGCGCGCCGCCCACCTGGCGCACCATCCCGGCCAGATCTCGTTCCCGGGTGGTCGCGTGGACCCCGGGGACGCCGGACCGCAGGCCGCCGCGCTGCGCGAGGCGCACGAGGAAATCGCGCTGGACCCGGCCCGGGTGGACATCGTCGGCCACCTGGACGCCTATATCACCGTGACCGGCTTCAGGGTCCAGCCGTTCGTCGGCGTGGTCACGCCTCCGGTTGCGTTGCGGCCCGATCCGGCCGAGGTCGAAAGCCTTTTCGAGGTTCCCCTGGCCTTCCTGATGGACCCCGCCAACCATCAAGAGGGGGTACGAGAACGCGACGGCAAACAGCGCCCCTTCTTTGCGATTCCCTATCGCGATTACTACATATGGGGCGCGACGGCCGGGATTCTGATCAACCTTCATGCGGTGCTGGAGGGGGAGGAGAGCGTCCCATGAGGACGCCGGCGGGCCGTCCGCCCCCGGATCTGTTCCAGTTCGAAAATCGGGTATCGCAATGAGTGTTCCACCCTGTCCTTTCCGCCTGAGGGGCTTTGTCCATGCGTGTTTTCCTGACCGTGATCCTGCCACTGCTGGCGCCCAGCCTGCTCTATCTGGCCTGGCTGTTTGTGTGGCGCCAGCCGTCGGCGGCGCCGGACGACGGCTCGGCCGCATCCCGGGGGCTGAGGGGGCGCCTGGCTGGCGTGGACGTTCCCTGGGTCATCCTGGTGCTGTCCGGGGCCGTGCTCGCGGTGGCGGCCACCATGACGATGTACCTGATGCAGCCGGTCGGCCAGCCGGGCAGCACCTATGTTCCCCCGCGCCTGGAGGATGGTAGGCTGATGCCGGGCGAAATGCGTTCGACGGACCCGGACGCCGCCCCGCCCGCGCCGCAGGATTAGATGTCCCGGGGTCCGTCCGGGGCCGCGAGGCTGTCCGGAACCGCAGATGTCATGACGCGCGACTGGAGCCATCTGGACGACCGCCGCCCGGTGGGTCAGTTGTCTCCCGATCCGTGGTTCACGGCGGCGCCGTTGCGCCGCCTGATCGCGATCCTGGAGGGTGACGGCCTGTCGGTTCGCCTGATCGGCGGATGCGTGCGCGACGGCCTGTTGCGCCGCCCGGTTCATGACGTGGACCTGGCCACGCCCGCCCTGCCGGAGCGCATCCAGGCTTGCCTGGAGCGGGCCGGCGTGGCGACGGTGCCATGGGCGCGCGGTTTGGCGCACGGCACAGTGCTTGCGGTCGTTGACGGTCAGCCCTTCGAAATCACCACGCTGCGCCGCGATGTCGCCTGCGATGGTCGCCACGCCGAGGTCGTGTTCACGGACGACTGGATGGCCGACGCGGCCCGGCGCGATTTCACCATCAACGCCCTGTCGGCCACGCCGGACGGCGCCGTGTACGACTATTTCGACGGCATCGCGGACCTGTCGGCCGGACGTGTGCGGTTCGTCGGCCGCGCCGTCGAGCGGCTGCGCGAGGACGCCCTTCGCGCCCTGCGCTTCTTTCGCTTCCACGCGCACTATGCCCAGGGCGCGCCCGACGCCGATGGCTTCGCCGCCTGTCAGGCCCTGGCGCACATGGTGGATGGCCTGTCCGCCGAGCGGGTGCGGACCGAACTGCTCAAGACCCTGATGGCCCCTGCACCAGCCGAGGCGCTGCTGACCATGCGGGCCGCACATGTCCTGGCGCGAGTCCTGCCCGAGGCGGTCCGCTTCGACAGCCTTCGGATGCTGGCCTTCCTGGAAACGCGCGGCATCATCGCGCCCGATGTGGCGCCGGATGCCTTGCGTCGGCTGGCTGCGGTGGTGGACGTCGATGCCGGCGCGGCCGAGGCCATGGCCGCGCGGCTGCGGCTGTCGCGGGCGGAAACACGGCGTCTTGTGGCCCTGGTCGCGACCCCGCCCGAGACGCGCCCGCGTCCCGATCCGTCGCCCGTGGCGCCGTGGCGCCTGATGGATCAGTTGGGCCGCGACCTGGCCAGGGACCTCTGCCTGCTGGACTGGGCACGCGAACGGGCGGGAAACGGGCGCACCGATTCGCGTCGCTCCGAGGCGTGGCGGGTTCTGCTCGACGGCATCTGCGGCTCTGATCCGCCGGCGTTCCCTCTGACCGGCAAGGACCTGTTGGCCGCCGGTGTGCCGGCCGGGCCGGCGGTCGGCCGCACCTTGGCCGGTCTGCGAGCGTGGTGGCTGGATCAGGCCTGCCAGCCCGACCGCGACGCCCTGCTGGCGCGCCTGCGGGACCCCGGGGTTTGGTAGGCGGGCGCGCCGCAGCGCTACTGCGGGCGGAAAATGGGGCGGCGAAAAAAATGGGGCGGAGCCAGCGGCCCCGCCCGAGAGTTGGGTCTTGAGGGTAAGAGGATAGAGTAATGACGATGGGCAACCCTGCCCGCCGGCGACATCTTGTCCCTGGATGGCGCGCGGCCCATGGGCCCATGCGACATAACCAGGATAGGCCGGGCCGTGCGTGTCATGTGTGATGCGGGTCACAAAGGATCGGATTTTCATAAAATGCGGGACCAGCGCGGGGCCGTAAGACTAGCGGCGGGAGAGTGTGACTCTGCCGCCGAACGGCACCGGCGCCGCGAAGCGGCGTATGGCCTTGATGCTGACGAGTCAGGATCAAGGCCGGTCGGT
>CAYFTQ010000119.1:0-1228 GCA_964346035.1 uncultured Roseospira sp.
CCAAGTTCCGCGCCGAGCGGGCCGTGCGTCGGCTGGTGGACGACGAGGGCGCGCCGGTGGTCATCGTCAATCCTTCCACACCCATCGGACCGCGCGACATCAAGCCCACCCCCACCGGCCGCCTGATCGTCGAGGCCGCCGCCGGTCGCATGCCGGCCTATGTGGACACCGGGCTCAACGTTGCACACGTCGACGATGTCGCCGCCGGCCACCTGCTGGCCCATGATCGGGGCCAGGTCGGGCGGCGGTACATCCTGGGCGGCGAGAACATGACCCTGGCCGAAATCCTGGCCGAGGTGGCCCACCTGATGGGCCGCAGGCCGCCCCGCGTCAGTCTGCCGCACGGTCTGATCCTGCCGTTCGCGCATGTCGCGGAGGGCATCGCCCGGATCACCGGCAAGGAGCCGTTCGCGACCGTGGACGGCCTGCGCATGGCCCGCAAGCGGATGTTCTTCTCGTCCGCGCGCGCCCGTGCCGAACTGGGGTATCAGACGCGGCCGGCCGCCGAGGCCATCGCGGACGCGGTGGCCTGGTTCCGCGAGCGGGGCATGCTGGCATGATGGCACGCCTTCTGGCCGCCTGGGTTGCGGGCGTGCGCAAGGCCCGCTGGGGCGTGGTGGCCGTGGCCCTGTTGCTGACGCTGCTGGCCGCCTGGGCCGCCGTCACCCGGCTGGGCGTGTCCACCGACACCTCGGCCCTGCTGGACCCGGCCCTGCCCTTCCAGCAGCAGGGGCAGGCACTGCGTGACGCCTTCCCGCATCTCGGCGGCGAACTGGTCATCGTGGTGGAGGCCACGACGGCGGCTCGGGCAGAGCAGGCCGCAGCCCGTCTGGCCGAGACCCTGGGTCGGCGCGACGCCCTGTTTGCGCGTGTCTCTGATCTGGCCGGGTTGCCGTTCTTTGCGCGCAACGGCCTTCTGTACCTGTCCGTTGATGAACTCTACGGCGTTGCGGACCGGCTGGCCGAGGCCCAGCCGATGCTGGGCGCGCTGGCCCGGGACCCATCCCTGCGCGGGCTGGCGGCGATGATACGGACCACTGCCGAGGCCGTGGAGTCCGGTGCCGCCGGTCGCCTGGCGGATGGCCTGGCTGCCACTCTGGCGCATATGGCTGAAACCGCGCAGGCCGCGATGGCTGAGCCGGGCGCGACGGCGCGGCTGGACTGGCGCGCGCTCCTGGACCTGTCAGGCGCCGACGCGGACGCGGCGGACCCGGCGGACCCGGCGGAC